>JANQQH010000247.1 GCA_028285025.1 Hyphomicrobiaceae bacterium
CGCCGGCAAGTCTTGCCTCACCCGCGTTCTATCCGGCATTTGGCCACCCTTGAGCGGCACCGTGCGCCTTGATGGTGCAGCGCTCGATCAATGGCACCCAGACCAGCTTGGCCCAGCCATCGGCTACCTGCCCCAATCAGTGGAGCTGCTCTCAGGCACCATCAAAGACAACATTGCCCGGTTTACCAAAGAGCCCGACCCTGAAAAAATTATAGAAGCTGCCAAACAGGCCAATGTGCACAATCTGGTCCTATCCTTTACAGATGGCTATGACACATTCATTGGCGATGGCGGTGAAAAACTCTCTGGCGGGCAAAAACAACGCATTGGCTTGGCCCGAGCTCTTTACAACGACCCACGCTTTGTCATTCTTGATGAGCCCAATGCCAATCTGGATGCAGAAGGGGAAGAAGCACTGACCTTTGCCATCAACAAGGCCAAAAACAATGGCCAAACCGTGATTTTGGTCGCCCATCGCCCCAGCGCTCTGAAAGCATGTGACAAAGTTTTATTTATCAGAGATGGCCGCCAACTGGCCTTTGGCCCACGTGATGAAGTGCTACAAAAAATCTTAAAGTCTCCGGCTGAACAAGAAGCCCAATCTGCCGAACCTCAAACCGCTTAAACCTAAAAAACAAAAGTTTAAACTTCATGAACGAAACACCCACCAGCCCCCAAAAGTCTCCTCAAAAAGCCATTAAAAGCTACCAACGCTTTGGCTTTTTTGTTTTGCTGCTCCTTATCGGCGGCATTGGCGGCTGGTCGGTTTTTGCCTCCCTACAAGGCGCCGTCATCGCGCCAGCACAAATCACGGTTAAAGCCAACCTGAAAATGGTGCAACACCTTGAAGGCGGCATCGTCTCTGAAATTTTGGTGGAAGAAGGTCAATCCGTCAAAAAAGGCGATCCTTTGCTCCGGTTAGACAAAACCAAGGACGCTGCCAACCTTGCCGCCTTAGATTCCAATTTAAATGAACTGATGGCCAGCCATGCCCGCCTCATTTCTGAGCGCGATAAAACCCCAGCAATCAGTTATGACAAATCATTATTGGAAAAAGCCAAAACCAATCCAGACATTGCCCAGATTCTAAAAGGGCAAGAAAACCTAAAAGCGGCCCGCAAAGCCACTCTTGATGGCCAAACCACCCAGCTTAACCAAAGAACCAAACAACTCCATGAAGTGGTCAAAGGATTAGAAGCTCAAATCCAATCCAAAAACCGCCAGCTAGAACTGATCAACAAAGAAATTATCGATCTAAGCACCTTGAAAGAAAAAGGCCTCGTGCCCCAAAACCGGCTGTTAGCGCTCGAGCGCGAACAAGCCCGCCTGCAAGGCGAATTAGGTGAGCTAACCTCCAACACAGCGCGCACCAAGGTACAAATAGGCGAGACAGAAATTCAAATCCTGCAAATTCAAAAAGAGGCTTTATCCGCCGTTCTCACAGAATTGAGAGAAACCACCACCCGCATCAACCAACTCAAAGAACAGCGCACCGCTTTAGCAGACAAATTAAAACGCATGGACATCATCGCCCCTAAATCTGGCACCGTACACAAATTGGCTGTGCACACCATTGGCGGCGTTGTTGCCCCGGGTGATCCTGTTTTGATGATTGTGCCTGAAAAAGCCAACTTGATTTTCGCCGCCCGCGTCGACCCGGCAGATATTGACCAAGTGTTTAAAGGCCAAAAAGCCAATGTACGCCTCAGCGCGTTTGATCAAAGAACCACCCCAGAGGTCAATGGCCTGGTCTCACTTGTCTCTGGTGATGCCACCCAAGACCAACCCAACACCCCGCCCTATTACAAAGTTCACATAGAGCTACCCCAAGGCGAGCGCGAGCGCATAAAAGACAAAGAACTGGTCCCCGGCATGAACGTAGAAGTCTTCATCCAAACCAAAAGTCGTCCGGTTTTTGAATATCTACTACAACCGCTAACTGACCAAATCCGCCGCGCCATGCGCGAACCATAAACACAACAGGGCCTTGAGAAGTGCCTTAACTTCCATGGTGGGATTTTTGCATTTTTAGACCCCTTGTCAAGGGGTTCACCTTGCGCTCTGCGCCCTTGACAAGGGGTCTAAAAATGCCAAAGTCTTATCATGGAAATTAAGGCACGGCCTGACACAATCTAAAAGATTAGCCTTCGATTTTTCGAAAATCAGCAACTTCCAATGAAAGCGCCCGCATGGCCGCCAATAGCTCCAACCGGTTTTTGCGCAAAGCGGTATCTTCATCATTCACAATTACGGACTCAAAAAATGCATCCACTGGTTGGCGTAATTTTGCAATCTCACCCATGGCGCCAGCAAAGTCTTCCCGCTTCACATGTTTGGCAACCGCTTTGCGGCACCCTTCAATGGCTGTATTTAAAGATTTTTCCGGCAATCCTTTTAGCAACGCTTTATTAACGTCGCCCTCATAACGGGTTTTATCTTTGCCCTCTTCAATACGCAAAATATTCTGCCCGCGCTTAACACCAGCAAGCAAAGAAGCCCCATCTTCGCTCCTGAGAAAGTCTGAAAGCGCCTCAACCCGTTTCACAATCATCAAAAGATCATCCTGCCCGCCAAGAGAGAACACCGCATCAATCAAATCATGACGTGCGCCCTGATCGCGCAAATAAACTTTCAAACGATCTGCAAAGAAAGAAAGCAGATCACCACTGTCTTTAAAGTCAGGGCAGGCTTTGTCAAAAAGGTCAGTTAAAGAAAGACGTAAATTATTCTCCAACACCAAACGGATCACACCTAATGCGGCCCGGCGCAAAGCAAATGGGTCTTTCGAGCCGGTCGGCTTTTCATCAATCGTCCAAAAAGAAGTGAGCAGCTCAATCTTTTCTGCCAACGCCACAGCAAGAGACACCGGCTCTGTTGGCACCTCATCTGAAGGCCCTTGCGGCTTATAATGGGCGGCAATGGCATTGGCAATCGCTTCGGGCTTACCTTGAGCCAAAGCCAAATAGCGCCCAGCAATCCCTTGCATATCAGGCGATTCATAAACGGTCTCAGAAACCAAATCAGCCTTTGCCAATCTAGCCGCTTGTTGTGCTTGGCCCTTTTCAGCCCCCACTAGCGCGGCAATCACCCCGCTAAGGGCCTCCAATCGCTCAACCCGCTCAGCAACAGTGCCCAACTTGGCGTGAAACACAATCTCTCTTAAACGTGGCAACAACTCTTCCAACGGCGTTTTCAGGTCATTATCCCAAAAGAACTTGGCATCAGACAACCGCGCCCGGATCACCCGCTCATTGCCAGCAATGATCGCGGCGCCATCATCTTCAGCTTCCATATTGGAGACAAGCACAAACCGATTGGTCAGCTTGCCCCCCCGTTTTAAAGAAAAACATTTCTGATGCGTTTTCATCGCTGACATAAGAACGTCAGGCGGCACATCAAGAAATTCCTTATCAAAACTGCCCATAAGCACCACAGGCCATTCCACCAGCCCGGCCACTTCTTTTAACAAGCCTTCATCTTCCACCAAGGTTAGTTTGCGTTTGCGCGCCAAAGCTTTGGCATCATTTAAAATTTTCTCCGCTCGTTGATCTGGGGCAAGCACGACAAACTTATCAAGGAGCTTTTCTTGATACTCCTCAAAAGATTTCACTTTAAACGGTTTGCCGCCTAAAAACCGATGCCCTTGAGTGGCGCGCCCCACTGGCACCCCATCAACCATAAACTTGACCGCTTTGCCATTAAACACACATAAAATTGAATGCAAAGGCCGCACCCATTTTAACCGTCCGCTGCCCCAGCGCATGGCTTTTGGCCAAGGGAAATTGCGCACCACATTGGTCACGACGTTCATTAAAATATGCCGCGTTTGCTGGCCTTCCCGGTCAATCACCGCCACATAAAATTGGCCCTTTTTATCGTCATGAATTTCACATTCCTCGAGCGTCAACCCAGTAGAGCGCAAAAACCCTTCTAACGCTTTTTCCGGCGCATCCACCCGCGGCCCCTTGCGCTCTTCACGCACATCAGACGATTTGGACGGCACCCCCTCAATCACCAGGCTTAAACGGCGCGGCGTTGAATAAGAGCGCACCCTTGCAAAGCTCAAACCTGCCTCACTCAGCCCAGCAGTGACCAGCCGCACCAAATCCTCTTGCGCGCGCTTTTGCATACGCGATGGGATCTCTTCACAAAACAATTCAAGCAACAATTCAGACATATCTGTTCAAACCCTTAAAGCGTGTCTCCCAAAAGTGGACACCAGTTTTGGAAATAGCGCGGATGCTGGTGGGCATACTAAAGCGCAAGAAAAAAGACTCGCTAAAATAAAAAACTTTTGAGCATTCCATCAATTCCTATTAAAAAAATGCTCAAAAGGCTTTCCCCCACATCACGGCCTGTGAAACACCGTTGAAAACACCATCAGCGCCGAAATAAAAATAAGCCGCCCCGGCCAACAACCCGCCAATAAACGCCATCAACAAAAACAAAGGCCAGGCAATTTCAATCAACCAACCGATTAAAAACCAAAAGGCTGCACACAAAAACACAAACAACAAACCAAGCGCTATGACAAAGGCAACATGCATTGTGGCAACCGGCCCGACAGCCAAACCATTGAAATAAGCATAGCCTGCTACAAACCCACCAAACAAAATGCCAAGCAATGTCATAACTCCAGAAAAAACGCCCGGCTCAGGCAAATCATCAAACACCCATAAATCTTGACTCTCACTCATATTTTCTTTCTCCCAACACAGTCCAGACCGTGCCTTACATCTCATGGTGAGAAGTTTGCATATTAGATCTGCTTGTCAAGGATTCCACTTGCGCTTCGCGTCCTTGACAAGCAGATCTAATATGCAAAAATCTAACCATGAGATGTAAGGCACTTTGTGGCACTTAACTTTAGCCCAAGCCTCCCGCTTGTGTATCAAGCCACGCCGCACAACACGCCTTTGCGAGTTCTCTGACCCGCAAAATATAAGCTTGCCGCTCTGTCACAGAAATCACCCCGCGCGCATCAAGCAGATTAAACAAATGGCTGGCCTTAATGCATTGATCATAAGCGGGTAACACACAGCCATGGCCACCATCCGCACTCTTGCCAGCCCCTTGCTCTAACAAAGCCCGACATTCATTGGCAGCATCTTCAAAGTGGGCAAACAACATCTTGGTGTCGGCATATTCAAAATTATAGCGCGAATATTCCTGCTCAGCCTGCAAGAACACATCGCCATAACAAACCTTATCATCCCCCTCACCCCCATTAAAGTTCAGCTCATACACATTGTCCACACCCTGGCAATACATCGCCAACCGCTCCAGCCCATAGGTCAGCTCACCCATCACAGGTGAACAATCAAACCCACCCACCTGCTGAAAATAGGTAAACTGGGACACTTCCATGCCATCACACCAAACTTCCCAACCCAGCCCCCAAGCGCCAAGCGTCGGGCTTTCCCAATCATCTTCAACAAAGCGAATGTCATGTGCAAGCTCGTCGATGCCAATGGCAGCTAAGCTTTCTAAATACAAATCTTGAATATCAAGTGGGGAAGGTTTGAGCACAACTTGGAACTGATAATAATGCTGCAACCGGTTTGGGTTTTCACCATAGCGCCCATCTGTTGGCCGACGAGACGGTTGCACATACGCCGCCTTCCATGGGGCTGGCCCCAGCGCGCGCAGCACCGTTGCAGGGTGAAATGTACCTGCTCCCACCTCAACATCATAGGGTTGCAAAACCACACAGCCTTTATTGGCCCAATAAAGCTGCAAAGTTAAAATCAGATCTTGGAAACTTTCTTTAGGACGCAATGCGTTTTTGGTGTTTTTTAAAGTCATATAAAAAGCACAGTCCCCTTCAAATTTAGGGCCATAAAACGCCCCCATACCATCTTGAAAACCAATTGAATGAAAATCACGCGATAAAAAACATCTTTTAGACGAACAAGGTCTGTTTAGCCAGCAAGAATTTCAACTCCGATATAAATGCCTAAAACAATATCAAATGGTTAAAATAAAGCCCAGAACTGTTGCCAATTTACCCTTGGCTGATCGCCCGATCCCCCCTATTCTACTGCCATCAATAAAAAGACTTATACATCATATTTCTTTTATTTGACGTGCGTTGAACAAATGTTGAGTGAACAGTGGGAGCCGTTGTGATGCAAAAAACAACCTCAATCAACAAACCATGCCTTTTTGCATCCCCACAAATCTTCTGGCCTCTTCTCAAGCGCATGGCCTATGTAAGCATCATTTGCTCTTTAAGCTTTTTGATCAGCCTTTCAAATTCAGCACCCGTTTCAGCACAAACAAAAAAGTCTGAAATCATAGACCGGGCCTATTTCTTCAAACAATTTCGCACCCAATTTTACCCCATTAGAGACAAAGAAAAATACCTCATCGATCGCTATGAGCGCGTTTTTGATTATTGGGACAGCCAAGCCCATTTAAAAGATCTGCGCTGGCTTGCTTATATTCTGGCCACCACCTACCATGAAACGGGCCGCCGTATTAAAGCAGTACGTGAATGTTTCGGTAAAACTGATGCAGCATCAATTGCCTGTGTCACCCGTATGTATCGAC
>JANQQH010000249.1 GCA_028285025.1 Hyphomicrobiaceae bacterium
CTTCCACCTGCTCTGGCTGAAATCTTAACCCCTGCTTGGTACGCCGCCACAAAATATCCTCAGCACACCGCGCCCATTCTCGGTTTACCAAATAGGTCACTTCGCAAGCCCAAAGTTGACCACCAAAATACGGGCCTATATCATCATAAGTTTCAGCTTGACCCAAAATTTCATATGCTTTGGTTCCATAATGACGTGCCAAATGCCGAGCATGATCATTTTGTAAAAAAGGATATTGCCCTTTTAAGTTCCGAACCAAACCCTCAAACTCCGTAACAGCAAAATCGCCGCCAGGAAGCGGCTCACGTCCCGTCCAGGCCTCTTTTCGCTTTCCCAAAAAAGCTTCTATCTTTTCCAAAACGCTCTCAGAGAGTTTGCGATAAGTGGTAATCTTACCACCAAAAACATTCAACAGCGGCGCTTGCCCCTCTTCGCATTCAACTTTTAAAACATAATCTCTTGTCGCTTCTTGTGCTTTAGATGCCCCATCATCAAATAACGAGCGAACCGCGGAATAAGACCAAACCACATCATTAGCGAAAATCTTCTTTTCAAAATAATCATTTACTGCATTACATAAATAATCGATCTCATATCTAGAAATTTTTACAGTACCTGGATCAGCAATAAATTCACGATCAGTGGTACCAATTAAAGTAAAATCATCTTCATAAGGAATGGCAAACACGATCCGCCCATCTCCTTGTTGGAAAATATAACAACGCTCATGATCAAATAATTTCTTCACAATGATATGACTTCCTTGCACAAGCCGCACATTATGAACTCCCCTTTGCCCTATCCCCTCAGCCAGAAATTGATCAATCCAAGGTCCTGTCGCATTGATCAAAAACCGCGCCGTAACAGTTTTTAAAACACCACCTGAGCCTTCCAATATAATTTGCCAGAACCCATCTCGCCGAATAGCCGAGACAACCTTTGTGCGCACCAAAACTCGTGCCCCACGATCAGCCGCATCGCGTGCATTGAGCACAACAAGGCGAGCATCATTCACCCAACAATCAGAATATTCAAAAGCTTTAAGCAAAGAGTGGCGTAAAGGTTTGGCAGCCGTCTCATCAGTCATATTTAAGATCTTGGTGCCAGGCAAAAGGTTACGCCCACCCAAATGATCATATAAAAATAACCCCAAGCGTAAAAGCCAGGTAGAACGCAACTCTTTATGATAGGGCAAAACAAAGCGCAACGGCCAAATAATATGCGGCGCGATGGACCATAAAACCTCACGCTCTTTTAAAGCCTCGCGAACGAGGCGAAATTCATAATGTTCAAGATAGCGCAAACCACCGTGCAGCAACTTAGTTGACCCAGAAGAGGTACCACTGGCCAAATCGTTCATCTCTGCCAAACAAACTGAATAGCCTCTGCCCACGGCCTCACGCGCAATGCCGCAACCATTTATGCCGCCACCAACAATAAATAAATCAAAAATGTCAGCGCAGTTTTCGCTCACAAACTGGCTCCTAAAAACCAAAATCATCCCTTTATTAATTTATTTTGGCCTCAAACGAACATCTTTCCAACAAAAAAAGGTAAATAGAAACAAACAACCTAATTGCATTTTGGTGTATAAAACATCAAACATAAATTGAATACAAAGACCAAACAACAATGACCACACCACACCTAAAATACATAAATTGTCTAAACCCGTCAGGAACTCACAAAACCGCTTATTTCCAATGGGACACCCCAAACACCACTTCGCCCATCATTTGTGTACATGGCTTAACGCGCAACGCGCATGATTTTGACAAACTGGCTCAGGCCCTCAGTCACCGCACGCAAGTCATTTGCCCCGATGTGGTCGGGCGCGGACAAAGCGATTGGTTGCCCAGCCCTCAGCTTTACGATTACTCACAATATGTCTCAGACATGAACACCTTAATAACCCAAACAAAATCACCCAAAATTAGCTGGGTCGGCACGTCCATGGGCGGGCTCATTGGCATGATGCTAGCTGCAATGCCCCAAAGCCCAATAAAATACCTCATTATCAACGATGTCGGCCCTTACTTAGAAGCCAAAGCCCTTGATCGCATCGCTTCGTATACGGGCACAGCCCCAAAATTCAAAAATCTACAAGAGGTTGAACAATATTTACGCACCGTGCATGCCCCCTTTGCCCCCATGACAAACCAAGACTGGCAAGCCATGGCCCGGCACGGCTCAAAACAAACAGCAAATGGTAACTATCAACTTTCCTATGATCCAAAAATTGGAGATGCCTTGCGTGCCTCCCTAACGGGCCAAGATATAAACCTGTGGCCAATATGGGAAGCCATCTCTTGTCCAACCCTTGTCATTCGCGGCGCAAAATCAGATCTTTTGAGCCAAGAAACAGCTCAGCAAATGACCAAAACAGGCCCCAAAGCACAATTAATTGAGATTGCCCAGGCCGGTCACGCCCCCTCTTTAATGTCACAAGATCAAATCAACCTCATCGCAAACTGGCTTAAAGATCATAAAATGCTCTAAAATCGCAAAAATCAGCCCATTATTGCGATAGATTAAAGAAATGCAAAGCAACCATGGGGTATTATTTCTCAAAATTTATTTAGTAAAAGAGCATTCCATGACCGAAACAAACCAAAACCCAGCTACAACCACGTCAGCACCACAAGCAAAACCTCAAGCGGACAAAAAACAGTCCCTGGAAAAAGCCGAACAAAAACCTAAAAAATCGACCAAGAAAAAACCTCAAGACAAAAAAAAGGGTGAAGCTCTTCACACTTTAGCTGAAAAGCGCCATAACCCTGAAGCCATCCGCAAAGCGTTTGAAACAGGCAAATACCCTTACAAAACAAAGCTACGCCGTCCAAGCTATGAACGACGTAAAGCCGAACTGCAAATAGAATTGCTCAAGGTGCAAAAATGGGTAGAAGAAACCGGCCAAAAAGTCGTTATTCTTTTTGAAGGACGCGATGCAGCCGGCAAAGGCGGCACCATAAAGCGCTTTATGGAACATTTAAACCCACGTGCGGCCAATGTGGTTGCCCTGCCCAAACCATCAGAGCGCCAGCGCACCCAATGGTATTATCAACGCTATATTCAACACCTGCCTGCAAACGGTGAAATGGTTTTGTTTGACCGCTCCTGGTACAACCGGGCAGGGGTAGAACGGGTGATGGGCTTTTGCTCTGCAAATGAATATTTAGAGTTCATGCGCCAAACACCTGAATTTGAAAGAATGCTCGTACAAAGCGGCATCATCCTATTCAAATATTGGTTTTCTGTCACAAGACAAGAACAATTCCGCCGTTTCCAATCTCGGGAAACAGATCCCTTAAAACAATGGAAACTCTCACCCATAGACCGTGCATCATTGGATAAATGGGACGATTACACCGAAGCCAAAGAAGCAATGTTCTTTTACACAGACACAGCCAGCGCCCCCTGGACCATTATTAAATCTGATGACAAAAAGCGCGCCCGTTTAAATTGCATGCAGCATTTCTTGGCCTCACTGCCTTATCCAGATAAGAATAAGCAAATCGTACGCGGCCCTGACCCACTCATTGTTGGCTCAACAAACCATGTTATTGGCCGACATGATCACATATTAGGCGCCAGTCTCCATCCAGATTTAAAACGCAAAGGGTAATCGCAAACTGAAAAATTTGCCCCCTCTCAACGCCTGTCATTCATTATCACTAGGCGAAAAAACAACCGCTGCTCTATTGTAATCTTGGCAAGCGACCCAAGCCCATAGCTATGCAAAGGAGACAAAAGATGTCACATGTGCCAAACAACTTTGGCAAACTATGGCGGCAAAACATTTTCAAAACATCAAATGTCCGCTACTATATATAAGAAGTGTACAGTTTAAGTTTAATAAAAGGAAAATCGCGATGGAAAAAGCAATCAAACAAATCATCGCTTTTCTAAACCAAGGCATAGAAGCGGTCTTTAAATTTCTAACCCTCATCTGGACCTGGTCATTCGGCCAAATCATCAACATTTTCCAATCTGA
>JANQQH010000251.1 GCA_028285025.1 Hyphomicrobiaceae bacterium
TGAGAACCTGCTAACGCTCTGTCTTTACCGGCCAAGCCTTTTTGGCCCCCGGCTTCATAGGCCAGGGCGCGTTCAGCATAGAGGCGGCGCAATTCTACACCACGTAATTTTTGCAGCCATTCGGCATTTGATAAATCTGAAATGGACTGGGCTATTTTGCCCTGATGACGATAGGCAATGCCGCGCAATAATAAAGCCCGGGCCATTACTTCTGGTTTTGGTTGGCCAGTGCCAATGACCGTGCCAACATGCTTGACCACTTCTTTGTAGCGCCCCTGGATCAAAGCTGTATTGGCTTTTGTTAGCGTCTCATTGGCAAATAATGGTGAGATTTGCCCAGACGCATTTACAAACCATGAGGCGAGCAAAACAACAACAAATAGGCAGCTTTTGATGCCTGTTTTTGTTTGTTTTTGTTGTTTCATTTTATGCCTCGTACCTTTGAAGGGGGCTTTGTTAAATTTTTCCAAAATCTTGGCCATTTATATAACCTGAGCCTGACTATAAAACAAACCGTTGGGCAAAACTATGATAAATGGAGAACATATTATAAACAAAAGACATTTATCCAACGGCAATATAGGGGTTTTCAGGTATCATTCTACCGTTACGGCTTTGGCTAAATTGCGCGGTTGGTCAACATCCGTTCCCATATGAACCGCGGTATAATAGGCCAATAACTGAACTGGAATTGCAGAAATTAACGGCCCGATAAATTCATGGCCCTTCGGAAGCGCGATTTGAGCGGCCAATTCACAACCGGCTTGCTCAGGGTTTGCATCACTTATAAAGATTATTTTTCCCCCCCTGGCAGCCACTTCTTGCGCATTGGAAATGGTTTTATCAAACAAACTATCTTGAGGGGCCACAACAATAACCGGCATGTCTTCATCAATAAGCGCAATGGGCCCGTGTTTTAATTCACCGGCGGCATAAGCTTCAGCATGAATGTAGGAAATTTCTTTTAACTTTAGCGCGCCTTCAAGGGCGATTGGAAAATTGATACCGCGCCCCAAATACAAAACATCATTGGTATGAGACAATTGATGAGACAGTGTCTCAATGTCTTTTTCTTGCGTGAGCATTTCAGCTATTAACCGCGGCACTTCCACTAAGGCTTGGACCAATTCTTTTTCTTGCTCAGAGCTTATTGTTCCGCGCTGCCGGCCAATGAAAATTGTAAGGGCTGCCAAAACGGTGAGTTGACAGGTGAAGGCTTTGGTTGAGGCGACACCAATTTCAGGCCCGGCAAGCGTGGGCAGGATCGCATCACTTTCTCGCGCAATGGAGCTTTCCTGCACATTGACAATCGAGATGATCTTTTGCCCCTGGTCTTTGCAATAGCTAAGGCTTGCCAAGGTGTCGGCTGTCTCGCCTGATTGGGAAATGAACAGGGCGGCCCCATTTTCGCTCATTATCGGTTC
>JANQQH010000275.1 GCA_028285025.1 Hyphomicrobiaceae bacterium
GCTGCAAGCGTCTGAACTTATCGACAATAAAGTGGCCGTTTTTGCCGCTTTGAATAAAGTAACAGCGCGCATATCAACACTTGAAATTCCCCTCGGCCAAGCGCAAAAATTTGGCGCGCTAACAATCGTGCCCAAAGTCTGCCACACACGCCCACCAACTGAGCCTCCCTCAACCACTTCATTTATTGAGGTGAAAGAGCGCAAGTTAGATGGCTCTCAACATCGGCTGTTTTCTGGTTGGGTGTTTGCAGAAAATCCTGGTGTTCACGCCGTAGAACACCCGGTTTATGATGTTTGGCTCACCAATTGTAAAATGCCAGTGGCCGGTGTGGCGACATCTAAATCACCAAAATTACGCCGACGGCGCACACGTGTACGCTCCAGACGGCGTTGAAATTCTTCCCTGCTAACTTCAATCGCACCAAAATTGGCCAAATGCTGGGTGACAAACTGTGTGTCCAGCAAAGTGAAGTGGGCATATTTTAGCCGGGCAACCAAATATACCAGGGCGACTTTGCTGGCATCAGTCACATAAGAAAACATGCTTTCGCCAAAAAAAGCAGCGTTTAACTCAACCCCGTAAAGACCGCCAACCAGCTTGTCGTCTTGATACACTTCAACAGTGTGGCAATGGCCCTTTTCAAACAATTCTTTATAAAGATTTATGATTTTATGGTTGATCCAGGTGCTGGGCCTATCCAGGCGCGGGGCAGCGCAGCCGTTCATAACGCCATCAAAATCCTGATCAATGCGTACATCAAATTTTTCAGACCGTATCGTGCGCGCCAGACGTTTAGAAACATGGAAATTTTCCAAAGGAATAATGCCGCGATGCTTTGGCTCCACCCAAAACAGCTCATCATCTTCAGCGCTTTCAGCCATTGGAAAAATGCCGCAAGAATAAGCCTTTAGCAAGACATCTGCCGTAATCTCAATATGAATATTGTCTGACCTCATGGCCCCAATCATAACGTCAAATAACGAATAAAAAAAGATCAATGTCGGGATTATCGGGTTAGATAAATTGCTTTGATGAAGGCACAGTGAGCAAATAAAATTGATCCCATTAGAAAAGGACAGATGCTCAGCAGTCAATATCAATCAAAAAGACTTAATGTTGATCCAGATATTTTTCCAACCAGTGAATGTCATAAGCCCCATTAATAACATCGGGCTCATTGAGCAGATCAACAAAGAGCGGGATGGTTGTATCAATCCCATCAATCACAAACTCACTCAAGGCTCGGCGTAGACGCATCATACACTCATTGCGGGTTTTCCCATGAACAATCAGTTTGCCAATCAGGCTGTCATAATAAGGCGGTATGCGATACCCCTGATAAACCCCAGAATCAACCCTCACACCCAAACCACCTGGAGGGTGGAAGTAATTAATTTGGCCAGGGCTTGGCATAAAGGTGCGGGCATTTTCTGCATTAATCCGGCATTCAATGGCATGGCCGCGCAAATTAATATCATCTTGACTAAAGCTCAAAGGGGCGCCAGCCGCAACACGAATTTGCTCAATCACCAAATCAAACCCGGTGATCATTTCAGTGACAGGGTGTTCAACCTGAATCCGGGTATTCATTTCAATGAAATAGAACTCCCCATTTTCATATAAAAATTCAATTGTTCCTGCCCCGCGATATTTTAAATCGCCAATGGCCTTGGCCACAATCGAGCCAATCTTTTCCCGTTCTTCAGAATTAAGAGCAGGTGAGGGGGGTTCCTCAAAAACTTTTTGATGGCGGCGTTGCAAAGAACAATCGCGCTCACCCAAATGCACAGCATTTCCCTTGCCATCACCAATCACTTGCACTTCAATATGGCGCGGTTTGCCCAAATATTTCTCTAAATAAAGTGCATCATCTCCAAAAGCGGCCTTGGATTCTGTTTTGGCGGTTGAAATCGCAATGGAAAGGTCTTCTTGGGAATTAGCTACCTTCATGCCGCGCCCACCACCGCCAGCAGCCGCTTTTACAATAACCGGATAGCCGATTTCCTTGGCGATTTTTTTAGCCTCTTCTTCAGAGGTAATCTCCCCATCAGAACCAGGCACAACAGGAATCCCAAGTTTTTTCACCGTGTCCTTGGCGGTGATTTTATCGCCCATTAATCGAATATGTTCTGCTGTCGGGCCAATAAAAGTGATCTTATGATCTTCCAAAATTTCAGCAAAGCGTGCATTTTCTGACAAAAAACCATACCCAGGGTGCACTGCATTGGCCCCAGTGATTTCACAAGCCGCCATAATCTCAGGAATGTTTAAATAGCTATTAGCCGCTGGCGGGGGCCCAATGCAAACGCTCTCATCGGCCAGGCGCACATGCATGGCATCTTCATCAGCAGTAGAATGAATAGCAACAGTGGAAATGCCCAGCTCTTTACAAGCCCGTTGGATGCGAAGCGCAATTTCACCACGATTGGCTATGAGTATTTTATCAAACATAAAAGGTATCTAAAAGCTTTACTCAATGACCATTAAAGGTTCGCCAAATTCAACAGGCTGGCCATCTTCAATAAGAATTTGTGTAATAGTACCCGCTTTTGGCGCAGGAATATGGTTCATTGTTTTCATGGCTTCAACAATCAACAATGTATCTCCTTGCGCCACCTTCGAGCCAACATCAACAAACACTGGCTTACCAGGTTCAGGCGA
>JANQQH010000279.1 GCA_028285025.1 Hyphomicrobiaceae bacterium
TGCTGATCTTGACCGCACCAAGGCGCAGCAGCTAGGCATAGCGGTTGATGAAGTTTTCCGCACCATGCAAATTTATTTGGGCTCGATTTACGTCAATGATTTTAATCAGTTCGGGCGCACCTATCAGGTCATTGCCCAAGCGGACAAAGACTATCGCTCAACCCCTCAAGACATTGCCCGCCTGCAAGTGCGCAACTCTGAAGGCAATATGGTACCCCTTGGGTCTGTGCTAACCGTAAAAGAATCGTTTGGCCCTGAAATTTCAATGCGCTACAACGCCTTTCGCTCTGCCGACTTAAACGGCAATGCAGCGCCCGGTTTTTCCTCAGGCCAAGCCCAAGCCGCCATTACCAAAATTCTAAATGAAACGCTGCCCCAAGGCATCGACTTTGAATGGACAGAGCTGACCTATCAACAAATCTTAGCGGGCAACACAGCCGTTTATATTTTCCCCTTATGTTTGTTTTTCGTCTTTTTGGTCTTAGCAGCACAATATGAAAGCCTGACCATGCCCATAGCCGTTATTTTAATCGTACCGATGAGCATCTTGTCAGCCGTCATCGGCGTTATGATCTTCGGCGGCGACAATAACATCTTCACCCAAATCAGCCTGTTTGTGCTGGCCGCTTTGGCGTGTAAAAACGCCATTTTGATTGTTGAGTTTGCCCGTGAACTTGAAAACAAGGGGCGCAGCACAATCGAAGCAGCCGTTGAAGCCAGCAGATTACGCCTGCGCCCTATTTTAATGACATCTTTTGCTTTCATCATGGGCGTTCTGCCACTTGTAATAAGCCATGGCGCCGGCGCTGAGATGCGCCAAGCCATTGGCGTTGCCGTTTTTTCTGGTATGTTGGGCGTTACATTTTTCGGGCTTATTTTCACACCTGTTTTCTATGTCCTGTTGCGTCAATTTGATAAAAAGAAGGTAGCTGAAAAGTCAAAAAAAATGGCCCAAGCAGCTGAATAAGAAAGGTGTAAAATTATGGCTGACACAACAAGCAAAAGATCTATCAAGACACCCGAAAGGAACCTGAAACACTTGTTGGTTTGGTAAAACCAGGTTAGGCCACAATCTCAGCCTTTCACAATTTAGCCTGCCAAAAAATACTCAAAACGAAAAGCTTGGCTTAATCAACAAGCACAATAAAGGTGAAAAGACCCAGACCTTTTAAACCAACATAAAAAATGGCAAGAGCTTCTCATTCCACCTAATCCTGCTGATCGTTTGAAGCAAAGCACCTTTCATGATTGCTGCCCGGTTCAGCTTGGTCCTTGCCATAGTCAACAGAATTTGGTTCGGTTTTGGCTTCTAACATTAACGCCATGATCTCTGCACCCACTTTCAAGTCCGAGACATGACCAAAGTGATGCGCACGAAGATAACCTTTACTGTCAATAAGCACCAATGTCGGCGTGCCTTGCATGCCATATGCAGTCATGGTTTTTGGCATATCACCTGTATCAGCGGCTGCATCAATGGCGACCGGAAAGCCAATCCGATATTCGTGCAAGAAGGCTACAAGCGAGACAGGCATCTGC
>JANQQH010000280.1 GCA_028285025.1 Hyphomicrobiaceae bacterium
ACGCATCCCCTTCAGTCAATTCCAAACGAGGAAAGATCGGGGTTGGCTTTTCAAGCTGTAAGCCCGGTTTTAAACGCCCCGCTTCTCCCAGCGCAGAAAAACGGCGTTGGTTAGCAGGTTGTTGCAATAAATCAAGCAGTTGCCCGGCCCCGGTTGGAATAATCGGCTGAGCTAAAATGGCCACTTGGCGGATCACCTCTGCGGTCACATACAACACTGTGCCCATACGCGTCGGATCGATTTTCTTCAAGGCCCAAGGTTCCTGGGCAGCAAAATATTTATTCGCATCGCCAACAACCTGCCAAATCGCCTCAAGCGCTTTGTGCAAAGCTTGTTCATCCATAGTGGGCACAATGGCTGGCAACAACTCATCTGTGGCTTTCAAGATCTGCTGATCTTGCTCAGTTAAAGCTTTAGGTTCAGGCAAAACCCCATCTAAATTTTTGACGATCATAGACAAAGACCGTTGGGCCAAATTGCCAAGGTCATTGGCCAAATCGGCATTCACCCGGTTGATAATCGCTTCATGACTATAATTGCCGTCCTTACCAAAGGGCACCTCGCGCAAAAAGAAATAGCGCATTTGATCAACGCCATACGCCTCAATCATATCATTGGGCGAGACCACATTGCCCACACTCTTGGACATTTTCTCGCCCTGATTGAACAAAAACCCATGAGCAAAAACCCGTTTTGGCAATGGCAAGCCAGCAGACATTAAAAAGGCAGGCCAATAAACCGCATGGAAGCGCAAAATATCCTTGCCGATGATGTGCACATTGGCCGGCCAAAAGCGTTGGTAAAGGTCACTCTCTTCATCTGGAAAACCAACGCCAGTAATATAATTGGTCAGCGCATCCACCCATACATACATAATGTGATCATCTGAGCCTGGGACGCAGATGCCCCAATCAAAGGTGGTGCGAGAAATAGAAAGGTCCTTCAGCCCCCCTTCCACAAAGCGCATAATTTCATTGCGCCGCGTTTGCGGCCCAATAAAAGAAGGCTCTGCATTATAATGAGCAAGTAATTTGTCTTGATAGGCAGACAATTTGAAAAAGTAAGTGGTTTCCTGGGTCCATTCAACCGGCGTGCCTTGTGGGCCAATGCGCCCACCTTGCTCATCAAGCTCAGTTTCACTCTCATCATAAAACGCCTCATCGCGCACAGAATACCAGCCTTCATAAGTACCCGGATAAATGTCGCCCGCTTGCTCCATGCGGCGCCAAATCTCTTGAGAGGCAAGCTTGTGCCGCTCTTCAGAGGTACGAATAAAATCATCATTTGAACAACAAAGCGCTTTGACCATGTCTTGAAATTGTGCCGAATTACGATCTGCCAACTCTTGCACTGAAACGCCTTCTTTTTGTGCCGTTTGTTGCATTTTCAAACCATGCTCGTCGGTCCCGGTTAAGAAATAAACTGGGCGCCCTGCCAACCGATAGAACCTGGCCAGGGCATCGGTTGCCAAAGCTTCATAAGCATGCCCAATATGCGGCTCTCCATTCGGGTAAGAGATGGCAGTGGTAATGTAATAAGGGTCATCCGTGCCCATTCATTTTGTCCTATTTCAACGTCTTCAAAAATGAAAAATCACCCGCCACGCACAAGATCTCTTAAGCTAAAAAACGTTGTGGTCAGGTGTGTTTTTTTGTCTAGATTATACTCTTCAACATCAAGTGATTTTTGTTGCACGGTATCCCATACCCGCAGCCATTGATCAATAGCCTCGCGGTGAATTAATTTATCTGCCAAACGTTTTTCTTGAGCACTTAACGGAAAATCAGCCATCTTGCCTTTGATCAAGCGATGAATTAACTGCAAAACCAGCTCCAGGGCCCCGCTATAAGACTGACCACTTTTATCTCGCAACACCCCGTCAACAAATTGATCAAGCAATTGCCCATCAAGGGTGGGCAAACCTTCAAAAATCTTGACCAGGGTGTGATAATATTTAAGCCCATTGCCAGTGACCAACTCAAACCCAACCCGGACACTGCCTTGAGACAAATGCCACAAGCTTTTTATCTCCAGCTCAGGCGGCAGACTTAACTGTTGGGCGTAAAATTGCTGTTCTAGCGCTTGTTGAAAGGGATCCAGTTCAAGCCCATGAAATTTTAACAACCGACAGCGCGAACGAATGGTAATCGGAATTTGCCCCAGTGCATTGGTGATTAAAATAAAAACTGTGTTTTGCGGTGGCTCTTCAAGCACTTTTAACAGCGCATTGGCACTGGCCTGATTCATGTCTTCAGCCCGATCAATAAGAATAACCCGCACCCCTCCCATAGAAGCGGTGGTATGCAACATATCTCGCAAAGCCCGCATTTCATCAATGCGAATGAAGGAAAAAAACTTCTTTGTTTTGGTATCATAAGTGCGGCGTAAAACCCGCATATCAGGATGGGCAAACTGAGCCACCAGCCGGCCTGTTTTTTGCCCGCGCACACGTTCAGAAGCGGCTATCAAATCAAAAGCACTTTGCGGCTCTAGTGATATCTGGTCTAACAAAACCCTAGCCACATGATAGGCCAGTGTGGCTTTGCCAACACCTAACGGGCCAGAAAAAATCCAACCATGATGAAAGCGCCCTGATGTTAATCCAGTTGCTAACCCCTCGATCGCTTGATCATGGCCATAAAATCGTGGGGTGTGAACAGGGTGCAATGCCCCTTCCAGCTGATCACTCAACGGCACCCCTTCAATCGAACTCATTTTATTTCCACCTAAAACTAGACCAGGGCCTGCAGCCCAAAGCGCTCAACAACTGTTTGCCAAATAAGCGCGGCAACCGCTTCGCGTGATTGACTGCCATCCACAACAACACAGCGGTTCGTATTGGCAGCCGCAATATTTAAAAACCCTTCCCGCAAACGTTCATGAAAGTCTTGGGTTTCCGATTCAAACCGATCCACCGCCACGCCTGTTTGATTTTGGCGCCGGACAACACGTTTTTGCGCCACTTCAACAGGCAAATCAACAATAATAGTCAATTCTGGAAAGTTTGGACCAATCACAATACGATCAAGCGCGTCAAAAATGCCCTCATTCACCCCACTGGCCGCCCCTTGATAGGCCCGGCTAGAATCAGCAAAGCGATCACAAAGCACCCAAACCCCATCTTGCAAATTGGGCAAGATTAATGAGTTCAGATGATCAAGCCGGGCGGTATAAAACAACAAAGCTTCAGCCACAGGCCCAT
>JANQQH010000303.1 GCA_028285025.1 Hyphomicrobiaceae bacterium
AGCCGCTTAAAAACTCAGCTTCCTTATAGCGGTTAACCGAAGGGTTTTCATGATTGCTGGCAATTTCATAAGCGATTTTATAATTTTGATTGTTAATCGCGGCCCGTGTATTCACCCGCCGCTCAATCCACCATTCATCCTTGTCATGAATGTCGTGGGCTTTAAAATCGGATTCAGCAAGCAGTTTCGCGGCTTGTTTTGAATTTTTCGAGCGCCGTGCAAGTTGCACACGGGCTAGATAAACACCTGGTTGGTTTTTAACTTTCAGGTCAAGTTTGGCCAGTAATTTCTTGGCCCCGCCATGGCGCCGGCGAATAACAGCAGCACGAAACTGTGCAGCTTGCAGTTCAGCTTTGCTCAAGCGTTTTGCCGCCCGCAAAGCTTTGGCAATTTTGGCCCGCCGGTCTTGATATAACAATCTGTCAACCCGAATTTTATGATCGAGTGAGCGCAAATGGGAGGCGTATTTCGCCATAATGACTTTTTCCAGATAATTAGAAAGCCCAGGGTCTTGATAAGTTGTACGTATAAGGTTAACCGCTTTATCTTTTTTGCCCACGTCCAACAGCGCTTTTGCATAGGCAATTGTCCCGGCCCTCGTTTTCGGTTTAAAAATTTGAAAATAAGCAACAGTTTCTTTGGCCGGGTGATCTTGGTTTAAATAATTTCGCTCAATCTTGGCTTGCAACCGAGCCCGACTTGGCCAGCCTGGATTAGCTTTCAAAAAATCATTGAGAGTTTGTGTATCATGGGCAACATCACCAGAGCGAAGCGTGTACCATTCAACCAGTTTTTTAGAAATAGGATGATTCAGCTTTGCTTTATGCTGCCGCGCAGAGTTCATTTTATTTCTGTAAATCGCTCTGATAGTTTCTGACAAGGCTTTTTGTTCACTTTTATCAATAGTTAACTCATTAAGCCCCGCAAGCTCACCTTCCAGTTCCAAGCGGTCTATTTCAGGCGCCTGTTCCATGGCAGCTTGTTTTTCTGAAGAGGGTTTTTTAAGAGGCAAGGGCACTTTTGTGCTGGTTCTTGCCAAAGCGTTTTGCGGTCCTGGCGCGGGCACCACGTTTAACGCAAGAACCAAGAAAGGGGTGAGCACCAAAGCTGAAGGGAAAAAATGCCTCATAAATTTGCCTGCTTTTGTAACTGCTAATTATTTAAGTATTAAGTCCAGCTGGCTTGTTTGCCTTAGCAATAAGGCAGTTTCATGCCAATTACGGTTAATTTTGCTCATTTTGGGCAAGATTAGGGCAAATGCAAGGCCCTTATTTTTTGATAAATCGCCCAAAGGCACGTGGCCCATCGTCAGTTTCTGTCTCACCCGTTATGTCTAAACTATTGACATCAATAGCCATTAAGACCGTTGAAAACCAGAAAGCGACATACACAGATTATACTTTGGGACCTGTCGTAATTTCTTCTGTCTATTCTCCAACATCCATTTTTTTCAACAGTTTAAGGCTCTGCCCATCCAACACGCTCACCGTTTCAGAGGAAAAAGACCCTCTGGCTTTTAAAAAACACCTCTTTACGATTTAACCTTGACTGGCGTTTTGCGCTTACGCGGTGGTTTCTTTGCCGGCGTTGGGCAAGAGGCAGCTTTCTGAGCGCTTCGTTTTACAGGTTTGCCAGCAGGTCGGCGGGCGAGTAAATCTTTTAAAAACGCCCCTGTATGGCTCCCTTTAACCTTGGCAACATCTTCAGGCGTGCCTTGGGCCACAATCTGGCCGCCCCCATCGCCCCCTTCTGGGCCTAAATCTAAAATCCAGTCCGCAGTTTTTATCACTTCCAAATTATGCTCAATCACCGCCACCGTGTTGCCCTGATCCACCAGCTCATGCAGCACCTCTAACAATTTGGCCACATCATCAAAATGCAACCCCGTGGTCGGTTCATCCAAAATATAAAGCGTGCGCCCCGTTGCCCGTTTGGAAAGCTCCTTGGCCAACTTCACCCGCTGCGCCTCACCCCCAGATAGGGTGGTGGCTTGCTGGCCGATTTTAATATAGCTCAAGCCCACCCGGTTGAGCGTTTCCAGCTTATCGCGCACCGCTGGCACAGCTTTGAAAAACTTAACCCCTTCTTCAACCGTCATATCCAAAATGTCAGCAATGGACTTGTCTTTGAACTTAACTTCTAATGTTTCCCGATTATAGCGTTTGCCTTGGCACTGATCACAGGTGACATAAATATCGGGCAAGAAGTGCATCTCAATCTTAATCATCCCATCCCCCTGGCACGCCTCACACCGCCCGCCCTTAACGTTAAACGAAAACCGCCCCGGCTTATACCCACGCGCTTTGGCCTCTGGCAGCCCTGCAAACCAATCCCGGATATGAGTGAAGGCCCCAGTATAGGTCGCCGGGTTTGAGCGCGGCGTGCGCCCAATCGGAGACTGATCAATATCAATGATTTTATCGAGCTGTTCTAACCCTTCGATTTTGTCATGCTCGCCAGGAATATGACGCGAATTATTCAAATGGCGCGCTGTGGCTTTGTATAAGGTTTCAATCAAAAAGGTTGATTTCCCGCCCCCCGACACACCGGTCACACAGGTGAATAAGCCAAGTGGTAAACTGGCGGTCACATCTTTTAAATTATTCTCTTTGGCGCCAATCACTTTAATGTGCCGGGCCGGGTCAGGCGCGCGGCGCTGGGCCGGCGGGGCAATAAATTTCTTGCCCGTTAGATACTGTCCAGTAATGCTTGATTTGGCGGCCATAATTTTCTTCGGCGTGCCATTGGCCACAATTTCCCCGCCATGCACGCCCGCTTTCGGACCAATATCAACCACAAAATCTGCATTTAAAATCGCATCTTCATCATGCTCAACCACAATCACTGTATTGCCAAGGTCGCGCAAATTCTTCAAGGTTTCCAACAGCCTGGCATTGTCGCGCTGGTGCAACCCAATTGAGGGCTCATCAAGCACATAAAGCACGCCGGTTAACCCACTGCCAATTTGTGAGGCCAGGCGAATGCGTTGGCTTTCTCCGCCAGAAAGTGTACCGGAATTGCGCGACAGGCATAAATAATCCAGCCCCACATCATTTAAAAACAGCAACCGCTCTTTAATCTCTTTCAAGATCCGTTCAGCAATTTCCAATTGCTTTTTCGACAAATGCTTTGGCAAATCATCAGCCCAGGCCAGAGCCTCTTTAATAGACATAAACGAAATATCACCAATGTGCTGGTCATGAATTTTCACCGCTAGAGCTTGCGGTTTCAGCCGCGCCCCGCCGCAATGCACACAAGGCTGAGCGGATTGAAACCGAGACAATTCCTCGCGCACCCAATTGGACTCTGTCTCGCGCCAGCGCCGATCAATATTGTTGATCACCCCTTCAAACGGCTTTTTGGTTTTAAAGCTGCGGGTGCCTTCTTCATAGCGAAAAGAAATCTCTTCCTCACCTGAACCATAAAGCACCACATCGCGCACTTTTTTAGGCAGCTTTTCCCAGGCCGTATTCATCCGCACTTTAAAATGGCGGCAAATGGCTTCCAATGTTTGTATGTAATACGGTGACGTGTTGCCTGTTTTGGCCCAAGGCTGAATGGCCCCATCTTCCAAGCTAAGCTTAGGGTTGGGAACAACCAAATCAGCCTCAAATTTTAACTGCGTGCCCAGTCCATCACAGTGAGGGCAAGCGCCGAACGGGTTGTTAAAAGAAAACAAGCGCGGCTCAATCTCTTCAATGGTAAAGCCAGAAACGGGGCAGGCAAAATTGGCTGAAAACACCAACCGTTCAGCTTCTTTTTCACCCTCCTTAAGGTCAGCCATTTCCAAAATCGCCAACCCATCAGCCAACTCAAGCGCGGTCTCCAAACTGTCCCCCAATCGCGTTGCAATGTCATCACGCACCACAAGTCGGTCTACCACCACATCAATGTCGTGCTTATATTTTTTATCCAGTGCCGGCACATCACCAATTTCATAAAAGGTGCCATCCACTTTCACCCGCTGAAAACCCCGTTTCATAAGGTCCGCAAACCCTTTCTTATACTCGCCTTTCCGGCCACGAATAATCGGCGCCAACAAGTAACCCCGCGTGCCCTCATCAAGCGCCATCACCTGGTCCACCATTTGGGTCACTGTTTGGCTGGTAATCGGCAAGCCAGTGGTGGGAGAATAGGGGATGCCAACACGCGCAAACAACAGCCGCAAATAATCATAAATCTCAGTCACGGTGCCAACGGTTGAACGTGGGTTTTTCGAGGTGGTTTTTTGCTCAATCGAAATGGCAGGTGAGAGCCCATCAATGGCGTCCACATCTGGCTTTTGCATCATCTCCAAAAACTGACGTGCATAGGCAGACAAGCTTTCCACATAGCGCCGTTGGCCTTCAGCATAGATAGTATCAAAAGCAAGCGAAGATTTGCCCGAGCCAGAAGGGCCGGTGAAAACAATAAGTTTTTCCCTCGGCAGCTCAATGGAGACATTTTTCAGATTATGTTCGCGCGCCCCGCGCACAGAAATGCTTTTGGCCACTGTGGCAAAGTCCTTTTAAAAAGATAAGTTAACAAGCTTATTTACGTAAAAACATCCCAGCTTTAAAGGGGGCAGGGGGCAAATTGAAGAATTTTTCTTAACTTATTGCTGAATAAGAACAGATTATAGGGAACTTAAAGACCGTTTCCTAAAATACACAGTTCAAAACAGAAATGTTGATAGCATATTCTCTTTTTCTCAAGCTTCAGATAAAGTAAGGCAAGTTTTGTGGTGTGGAGTATAGCGCGCATGAGTACGCAATCGACTGAATTAAGTGGTAAGGCGGCATTGTCAGATGAAACGCTGCGGGCAACGGCCAGGTCCCTTTTGCATTCGGTAAATGATGCCAGCATCGCCGCGCGCAACGGTTGGCTGTTCTTTTTGGCCCTTATGGCATATCTTTTCATCGCAGCAGCTAGTGTCTCTCATAAAGATTTATTGCTCAATGCCCCGGTTATTCTGCCCTTTCTAGGCATCGCCTTGCGTTTGGACAGTTTTTTCCTATTTGGACCATTAGTACTGCTATTCGTTC
>JANQQH010000321.1 GCA_028285025.1 Hyphomicrobiaceae bacterium
TGGTTTGTACAGCGTTCCCCACAAAGTCTTGTAGACGAGACAAGTCATTTGCGCGGCTGTTTAAGCTTGAGGCGGTAAAAAACGCTGTTGGATCATCCAACGCACTGTTTACTTTAAGGCCTGTGGCTAGTTTTTCTTGGGTTTTACCGAGAAGATCGGCGGTGTTTTGAAGTGCAAGTAGGTTTGAACGCACTGCACTGGACAGAGTAATCTCTCCTGCCATGGTACTAGATCCTTTCCTAGGAAGTTTTTTAAACGCATGCTCGTTCTGAGCAATATGAGGTCAGCTTAGGGCACAAGGGTTAAGCTGGTGTAAATTTTTGAAATTTATTTTAGGCGAATTGTTTTTTTGTTTTTAAGGATTTGTTAGGGTTTGGCTTGCTTTGGTTTAGAAGTTTGTGCCCATATATGAATTGAAATTAAAAGGACTTTTTTTGGGTTTTAAATGTTAATAGGTAACAAATAGAATTCTTGGGCCATTATATTCACTCATCGACCTTGGCGTTTTTACTAAAGGGACTATTTATAAATATAGTGCCCTAAATAAGCCCCACAATTGCCGCAGCAATAATGCTAAAGGCCAAGATGGTTGTCGCTGTTGCTATGCGATTGGTAACATGCATGAGTAAAGCCTCCGGTTCATACGCAAACATTATTTTTTTCTGTATTTCCTTCATAGCGTTTCATTTTCCCCAAACAGGTGTCCACTTTTTAGATGAAACGCTCGACTGTGATGCTTGGCGCTATTGCTCCATATTCTTCGACATAACAGATCGACGATTAGCTCAGCTTAGTTATTGGTAAAAAGTATTATTTAAATGAGCTAAGAGCACAAGTGTTTTTTCTCTTGTTGCGTGATAGCCTGTGTTGTGATGAATTTGTTGTGTGTCGTGGGAAGAATTATTTGAGAACGTCTTAAAAGGGGCAAGTTTATTGTTTTTCAAGCTGATTTTATAGTTCTTTAAACCCCGTTTTTAAGTTTTTTTACCGTATCCGCCACCTGTGGGTGTGATAATTGTAATGCTATCGCCCTTGTTCACTTTTTGTGTGCAGCATGGTTTTAAGACCATTTTTTTCCTATTCTTAGTTGTAAGGATGTTTTGCCCCTTTTGCCCCGGATCCCCGCCTTTGACGCCGGGAATAGCTTGATTTCTATAGCCTGTGAGCAGGCTAAGTGCCATTGGCATTTTAAAAGTGATTGTGCGTGAGATGCCATCGCCGGCTTTCCATTTGCCTTTGCCACCGCTGTCTTTATTGATCCTGAACTCTTTTAGAATGACTGGATAGCGGGTCTCTAAAATTTCTGGATCGGTCAGGCGAGAATTGGTCATGTGGGTGTGAACCGCAGGACAGCCATCAAAGCCAGGGCCTGCTGGGGCGCCAGAGCATAGGGTTTCGTAATATTGGTAGGTCTTATCACCAAAGGTGAGGTTGTTCATGGTGCCTTGGGCCAGACCCAAACAGCCAAAGGCGCCATACAAGCAGTTGGTCACCACTTGGCTGGTTTCTACATTGCCGGCGACCACTGCGGCGGGGTAGGTGGGGGCCAGCAGGGAGTTTTCAGGAATGATCAAGTTGATGGGGCGCAGACAGCCGGCGTTCATGGGGATGTTGCCTTTGACCAGGGTGCGAATGACATAAAGCACAGCGGCACGTGTGACCGGGGCCGGGGCGTTAAAATTATCCTTTGTTTGGCCGCTGGTGCCGGTAAAGTCGATGGTAAGGGTTTTGGTTTCCAGGTGCGGGGTTATGTTAACGGCAATGGTTGTGCCTTGGTCTGTGGTGGTTTTGTAGCTGCCT
>JANQQH010000340.1 GCA_028285025.1 Hyphomicrobiaceae bacterium
CGGACTTGATCCGGGATCCACCTTGCGTCTTGACGGATCTTTTGAGTTTGGCACAGTCAACAGTCTTTCTCTCCTGAAATTAATCGATTGAGAGATCAGCCTGGAGAAAGTTGCCATGGATCCCGGATCAAGTCCGGGATGACGGTGGTGTGGTGGATTAAGTCTTTTTCAATTGCCAGCCAGCAAAAGCCAGGCTTAGCCAGCCGATCATAAAGAGCGTGCCGCCGAACGGGGCCAGATATTTTAAGCTGGGCAAACTAAAGATGACCGCAGTGTAGATACTAAAGCTAAACAGGAAAATAGCGGCGAAAAAGACAAGGCTGGCAATGAGCAAAATGCGCGAGCTGGCCAGTTTTGGGCTGGCAAAGCGAGCCAGACCAATGGCGACCAGCGCAATGGTGTGCAGTTGGTGATATTTAATGGCCGTCATGAAACTTTTTAGATCAGCAGCCGAAACCGTATGTTGCAAGCCATGGTCAGCATAAGCGCCAAGCGCAACAGACAGAAAGCCGAGCAGGCCTGCGATGAGTAAGATCATAGTATTTTGGTCTTTCTTTCGTTTGTGAGGTGTTCGTTTTTTTCTAGTCAGGACGCTAACACCCCTATTTCAGTTTGAAATTATTACGCAAACCTAAAAGGAATAAAAAGATTAAAATGGCTGAGATGAGAGCTTGGAAGCCTTCCGCCAAAAGAATGTAACCTGGGATTTCTGGCGTCTGTCTTTTGTCATTGTGGGTACCGTAAAGACAGGCATAATCTCGCACAAAAACGATACGTTTTGAAGGATCTTGGATCAAGCCCAGAGAGCCGGTTTTAACGGCGACGTGAATGGCGGACTCGCAGATGTTGCAGGTGTCTTTTCTCGGTATATGAGCGTAAAGGTGTAGGGTTGTGACCAGAGTTGTTAGAACAATCCATGCTATGAGAGGGCGGACGATTGAGCGGCCATAATTGGAAAGGGCTCCATAGGCAATGTTGCCCCACCAATATGCAGAAAATAAGGGGCGAAAGTTCCATTTATTATCTTGAGTTTTTAAGGAGCGATCTGAGCGAAGTTCACCAGCCCAGAAGCGTTGCTCATTTTCATGGTCATGGGCTTGGATAGCGAGGCGTTTGAGGGCTTGGTAGCGAGCTTTGGTTTCTTTTGTGATAGGGGTTGTTATTGAATTCCAAAATGTGCCGGGTGCGATGGTTTGGTCGAAGATAACATCATCAAGGCGTGGGGATTCTTCGAAATGGGCCTGGATGAAATTAGGGATGTCTTTTGTAAAGGTCACTTTCTCCAAAGAGAAGGTATATTCTGCTTTGATAGCATCAAAATTTGCCGATCGGTGAAAAGTTGTGTCACGAAAAACCAGGTTGAGTTTGGACTGTAGTCTTGCAAAAATTGCATTGCCATGAAATTCACAGTCGCCAAACCAAGCGTTGTAATGGAAGATGGTGTTGCAAAAATTGGCATCAATATGGGGGCTAAATAAGCAACGGTGAAATTTACATAATTTATAGAAATTGGCGTGTTCGAAGGTGACGTGATCTAGAAAATTGGTGTCTACAAATTCTACATCCTCATTGAAAATGCATGTTTCAAAGGACGTCTGTTGATGAAATTTGGTGCATACAAATGTAGTTTTTCCTTCAAAAGTGGAGTTGTTAAATGAAACTTTTCCTTTAAAAATAGTGTTTGTAAATGTGGCACCTTTGAATGTTGCATATTCAAACTCTACTTTGTGTTTAAATATACTTCTTGTGAAAGAAGGATGATCAATAAATTGAAAGTTTCTGAAAGAGACTGTACCGGGAAAGATTAAGTTACTAAAATTTCTTGATTGAAATTTATATCTATCCCGAATTGAATATCTAAAGATGCTATTGGATTTTTCAAACCAGGATTCTGTTGCTTCGTTTTTAGCTTCACCATCAGCGTCAACTTGCCACTCTCCTGCCACCTTCAGTTCTTCTTGCTCTGCAAGTCGTTCTTTGGCCCATTTGTTCCAAGCCTCTTGTCCTTGGGCGTAAAGTGCGAGTGTTTCTTCCTGGTTCATAGCTTGTTTCCCCCTGACAAGGCCGATCATGTGGTGTTCTAAGTTTGAGCTAAGGTTGTAAGTTTGACAAGAGGTGACCGGGGGAAAAGCAGGCTCGAAATTTTACAACATGGTCATCCCGGACTTGATCCGGGATCCATGGCAATCGGCGCGGGAGGGGCAACAAATCGGATCGTGAAAGAGAGCTGGGGGTGCAAATGTGCTTACCTGAAAACATCCGTTAAAGCGTGAGGTGGATCCCGGGGCAAGCCCGGGATGACGGGAGGGTGAAATGTAAAGGGCTCATTTTCGCGAGGGCAAAATATGAGGAGGGCGGATTATCCTCAATCCCCTTGCCCACCCACAGTGTTTGTGGACTCTTGGCAAAAAGTTAAACCTCTTTAACCCTTTTTCGCTTACACTTTTAAGGAAATGATTCGTGAGACTTTTACGGGGACGAAGAGATGGTTGGGGGACAAGATTTAGCGGTTTTTAACCGAGACCAAGTGAGTGCAGACATTAAGCTGGTATTGCGCCGCTTAAAGGTGACCCATTGTTTGCATCTTCTTAACCATTATGGCCTGCCTAAAACGCGCAAAATCGGCAAGTTTTATGAAGACTATCTACCGGCCCGTCTAAAGTGCGCAAGTGACCATCAATTGGCCGCCCTTAACGGTATCTTGGCAATGAAATATGCCCGCGGCAGTCATTTGGCCGAAAAATATGCCCTCTTGAATGACAAAGACCAGTTTCGTCTTTTTATCAGCCATTCGGCCAATCAGGCGGACAAGGCGCAGGACTTAAAACAATATTTGGAATATGGCGGGTTTGAATGTTTTGTCGCCGGTGATGATATCGCCACCGCCTCTGAATGGTTGGTGGAGATTATCACCCAGCTTGAGCATATGGACGGCTTGATCACTCTGGTATCTGACCACTCAATTGAAAGCCCAACCTGCAACCAGGAAGTTGGTTTTGCGCTGGGCGCGGGCAAGCCTGTTCTGAGTGTGATGAAGGATGTACCGCCTCAAGGGCTGATAGGCTCTTTGCAAGCCATTGAATGGCAAGACGAAGACACAGCCAAAGATGCCGCTTTGTCAGCCATTGAGGCCTTAATGCGTCTGCCACATGTGGGGCCGAAATTAATCTCGATCTTGGTCAAACAATTGGTGACCTATGATGACCCAGACAATAGCTTTAAAGTCATCGGTTTTTGTCGCAAAGCGCTGCAATCTTCAACTTACTTACAAGCCTGGCAATTGTTTGAGCTGCGCAAAGCAGCAAGAGAAAACCCAGAAATTGCCCGCTTTGCCTCAGGCCGCGGCCCTGAACTGATTGAAACTCTAGCCCAAGAACTAGAAGACAACGCACTCAGCGCTTAGTTTTTCAACCCAAACCTCTTTTGGGCTAAGCACCTAGTCTGTGCCTTAACTTCCATGGTTAGACTTTGGCATTTTGAAACCGCTTGTCAAGGGTCCCCGCCACGCGGCTACCGCCCTTGACAAGCGGTTTCAAAATGCAAAAATCTCACCATGGAAGTTAAGGCACCCTCCAAGCCTTTGTTACATTGTTAGTGGGAACCTCTATGATCGTCGTGTGAAGAGCCTTTTTTCACTTTTGCAATAACCGGGTGTTTGGTGCCGTCTTTGAAAATGAGGGTAAGGGGCAGTTTGTCGCCCTCTTTTAATTTCTTTTCCATAGCAAAAAGCATCACATGATAACCAGCCGGGGCAAAGGTAAGGGTTTTGCCGGGGCTAATTTCAATTGGCTCTTTGACTTTGCGCATTTTCATCACGCCGTCTTTGTGAATGTGGGTATGAAGCTCAACCCGTTTTGATAAAGGGGAGGTCGCCTCGATCAAATAAAGCGGTGTTTTGCCCTTATTGGTGAGCATAAAATAAGCAGCGCTGTTGGGGCCGTAATTCGGTTTGGCCCAAACATGATGAACCTCCATGTTTGGCACTGAGATTTGGGGCTCACTTTCAGCCCTTGCACTGCCAAATTGAGAGAAAATAAGAACAAAAAGGGTGATTAGGGCAAGTCTCATTTCCTTAATCCTTTTAACAAGTGGGAATGGGGGCACAAACGCCCCCATTTTAGCAGTCTTAAAAAGCTTTTTGCCAGCCAACGGTAAACATATAGTCTGTTTCCATTTGCGGGCCGTTTAAGTCTTGATAAATCGGCGCGCCGAATTCAAAAGCCAAACGGTGTCCTTTTAAGGCACCCTCTTGAAATGCCAAGTTCACACCGCCAAACAAGTCGATGCGCTCACCGCCATAATTGTCAGGATCAGCCGTTTGCACAGGACCGACAATATTAGTGTCAATGCCGTCAATCTCAGCTTGGGTTGAGCCAGCAAGGCGCAGCGATGTTGAAATCCATGGCGCCCATTGATAGGCGATCCAAGCGGTCAACTCATGCTTGTCACCAAAGGAATAATCTTGGCTATTTTCACCCAAATGGAACCGCGCCATATATTGCGCACCGTAAGATAAATCGCCATTTCTGCTTTGAATGGTGATGCCAGGCAACAGATCCCAAGTGCCTGTGCCCAA
>JANQQH010000090.1 GCA_028285025.1 Hyphomicrobiaceae bacterium
CAACTACTCGCAGACCCAAGCCGCATGTCCGATAATGTGTATATATGGGCCCGTCTTAAAGATGGCACCCCCTTAGTCACTGCCACCAAAGAAGTAAGCGGTTGGCTTGTCTTAGTCCATGTCACAGCCAATTCAGATTGGTCGAGCTTGCCACTGTCTGGCTTGTTTGTGGACATGTTAAGACGCTTAACCCAATTATCAGTTGCCCCTGTGGCACGCAAATCAAAAACCGATGCCCACGACAAGGGTGAGATCGTAATCAAAGAAACCGATGAGGCCAACACATTGCTAGCCCCTTATCAAGTTTTAGACGGGTTTGGTCAGTTACAAAAACCGACCGCCACAGTCAAACCCATCGCTTTTCAAAACTTGAAATCCTTAAAAACAAACGCTGTTCACCCACCTGGGTTTTATGGCCCTGCAGAACAGTCTGTGGCCTTAAATCTTTTTCCACAATCAGGCCCTTTAAAAGCTTTAAACATGAATGCAATGAACGCTACGCTCCATTCCTATCAATTTAAAGCACCCTTTAATCTGCGCGCGCCTCTTTTTGTCAGCGCTTTAATATTACTGCTTATAGATAGCCTATTGGTGCTTTGGTTGCGCGGGGCACTAGCAATTTCCTTACCTCGTTCAAAAACGGCAGCTCCTGTCATTGCTCTTTGTTTCATGGCCATAAGTCTTTTTACAACCACGCCCATTTTTGCTCAGGATGAAAAGCGCCAGGCCTTTCAATTGAAATCTGCCTTAAATACTCATCTGGCCTATGTAAAAACCGGTAATAAAGAAATCGACACTGTGAGCCGCCAGGGTTTAAGAGGCTTGACCTATATTTTACACACCCGCACAGCAGTGGAACCTTTAGAACCTCTGGGGGTTGACATCACAAGCGATGAGCTTGCCTTTTACCCGGTTTTATATTGGCCCGTTGGCCCTTATACCAAACCAATTTCTGAAAAGGTCGCCCTGCGCATTAATGCTTACATGAAACATGGCGGCATGATTATCTTTGACACAAAGGACCAGAACAGCCGCACAGCAGGTCTGCAAGGAAAAAGCCAACTAGCGTTAGAAGCTTTATTGTCAAAATTAGACATTCCCCGCTTAGAACAAGTACCAAAGGGCCATGTTCTCACCAAAAGCTTTTACCTACTCTCAAGCTTTCCAGGCCGCTATCAACAAGGCGCGCTCTGGGTTGAAGCGACCAAACGCTCAGGGACATGAACGTCTAAA
>JANQQH010000384.1 GCA_028285025.1 Hyphomicrobiaceae bacterium
TAACGGTTTTAGCCGGTACCTCTGGCCCACAAAAAGCCACTGTCGCTTTAGAGGTTGAAGGTGAAGTGATCACCAAAGAAGCCCAAGGCGATGGGCCGGTTGATGCCACATTTAATGCCATTCGCGCCATTGTCCCGCATGAGGCCCGCTTACCGCTTTATCAAGTCATGGCAGTAACAGAAGGCACAGACGCACAGGCCGAAGTTATGGTGCGCTTGGAACAAGACGGGCTCACCGCGACCGGGCGCTCAGCTGACACAGATACCATGGTAGCCTCAGCCCGCGCCTATATTAGTGCCCTTAATGGATTGATAGCACGCAAACATAAAAGCTCAGATTTAGCCAAAAAAGACGGGCTAAACATTCATGCAATTTAAGCCTATTGCCTAAAAGCGTCTCCTGAGAAGACACTCCTAAAGACGCTTTTAGGCGCTCAAAACCGCTCTGGTGACAACAAGCTTGTGAGCCTTGATTATATCAATTCCAATTGCTTCAAGCTGGCATGGCCATCTTTGCCAACGATAATATGGTCAAAGACCAAAATATCAATTTTTTCCAAAGCATCGACAATCTCTTTGGTCATCCTCACATCAGCCCGTGACGGGGTCGGGTCACCTGAAGGGTGGTTGTGAACCAAAATAATTGACGCAGCGCCAAATTCCAAAGCCCGTTTGACCACTTCTCTGGTATAAACCGGGGTGTGGTCAATGGTACCTTCACTTTGCACTTCATCAGCTATGATCTGGTTGCGTTTATCTAAAAAAATAATGCGAAACTGTTCGCGCGGCTCATAGGCCATCGCGGCACACACATAACGCACCATCGCTTTCCAGGAGGAGAGCACCGTCTTTTCCTCTAAATCAGATTGCATCAGGCGCAAAGCGCTGGCTTTGATCAGTTTTAATTCAGTGATCACGGCATCGCCAACCCCTTTGACCTCTTTGAGTTGTTCATGCGAAGCATTGAGAACACCAGCAAAGGTACCAAATTTATGCAAAAGCTCTTTGGCCAAAGGCTTGGTATCGCGCCGTGGAATGGCGCGAAAAAGGATCAATTCAAGCAGCTCATAATCAGGCATAGCCTGGGCCCCGCCTTGCATAAACCGTTGGCGCAAGCGCGTGCGATGACCTTGATAATGCGGGGCTCCCTGTGCGTCTTTAAACTCACCCATATTGTCTTATCTTAACTGCAAGCACCAATTGGTTTTAAATGTTTGGCGAATTGGTGAAAATTTCATAACCGTCTTTGGTCACAGCAATGGAATGTTCAAACTGAGCTGACAAAGATTTATCTCTGGTCACAGCTGTCCAGCCATCTGAAAGCACTTTAACATTAGGCCGCCCCAGATTAAGCATAGGCTCAATGGTAAAAAACATGCCTTCTTCCAACTGAATACCAGTTTTTGGTTCGCCATAATGCAAAATATTGGGCGGTGTGTGAAACTGGCGGCCCAATCCATGCCCACAAAAATCACGCACAACAGAACAGCGATTGCTTTCAGCATAGGTTTGAATAGCATGGCCAATGTCGCCGGTATAAGCGCCAGGGCGCACCACTTCAATCCCTTTCACAAGACTGGTCTGGGTAATCTCAAGCAAACGAGCCGCTTTGGTCGGAATGTCACCAACAGCAATGGTGCGGCTGGTGTCCCCATGCCAGCCATCAACAATTAAGGTGACATCAATATTTAAGATTGAGCCGTTTTTTAACGGCTTTTCATTCGGAATGCCATGACAGACCACATGATTAATCGACGTGCAAATGGCTTTGGGAAAGCCGCGATAATTTAACGGGGCTGGAACAGCGTTATTATCAAGCGCAAATTGCATGGCCATATCATCAAGAAATTGGGTGGTAACCCCAGGCTTTGCATATTCAATCAACATATCCAGGCACGTGGCAGCCAGCTGTCCGGCTTTGCGCATCCCCTCATAGTCTTGGCCCGAATGGATAGGGATAATGGGGGCGTGTCTGTTCATGTTTTAATATCCTTAAACCAGTCGAAAATTTGCTGTTAAATCTACTGCTTTGCGCCTTGATTTGGCAAGTAGAGATATCTCTTATTTCAAGCGATAAGTTTATTTTATTGAGATTTTCTTATTTATGACTATCCCACTAGGGCTGAGCAGGCATTTATAAGCAATCGCCTCAACCCCGTTTTCTTGTGCTACCTGAAAGCTTTGCGCATAATGAGGGTCAATATCATCTGCCAAACAAAAGCGTGTGGCATCCCCCCTTTGAACCACATATACCATGACCGCCCGATGCCCCTGTTTGACCATATCGCTGAGCTCATGTAAGTGCTTAGCCCCCCGGCTCGTCACGCTATCAGGAAACTCTGCCAAGCCCTTTTTGCGCAGCAGATGAACGTTTTTCACTTCCACATAACAAAGTTGCCCAGCTTTCGTCTCAGGCTCACTCAGCAAAAGATCAATCCGGCTGTTTTGACCGTATTTCACTTCTCTTTTCAAGGTTTGATACCCTTGTAATTCCTTTATGGTGCCATTGAGAATGGCCTCCTCAACCAGTTTGTTAGGATGGCCCGTGTTAATGCCAACCAGGGTCTTGTCTTGAGCAAGCTCAACCAATTCCCAAGAATATTTCAGTTTGCGCTTGGGATTATCACTGGGGGAAAGCCAGACGGTAAGACCAGGCTCTTTTAACCCCAACATGGCCCCGGGATTGGCGCAATGAGCCGTTACAACATCTCCATTGGCTAATTTGACATCTGCCAAGAAGCGTTTATAGCGTTTGAGTAAGGTCCCCTTGATCAGTTTTGTCGTAAATTCCATAAAGCTTTTCGTTTCCCCGCCCCAATTGTTGGTAGTGTTTAATATAAGATGGGCCTAGACTATCAGTTTTAAAGAGATCATCATGACGCAATCGACTGAAAATTCAACGCCGGATCAGGAACAAGACACAGTTACAGCCGCCCTATTGGTGATTGGTGATGAAATATTATCGGGCCGCACAGTCGATAAAAACATCAACAAGCTGGCCAGCCATTGCACTCAAATTGGCATCCGCCTAAGCGAGGTGCGGGTTGTCAGCGATCATAGCCCGGCCATTATTGCTGCGCTAAATGAGTTGCGGGCTCGTAACAGCTATGTGTTTACAACCGGTGGCATTGGCCCCACCCATGATGACATTACCGCCCAAAGCGTGGCTGAGGCGTTTAATGTGCCCTTATTAGAACACCCTGAGGCTCTTGCTATATTAGAAGATCACTACCCCCGCGGCGCCTTAACCGATGCCCGCCGCTTAATGGCGCGGGTCCCGCAAGGGGGCCAGTTGGTCTATAACAGCATTTCCGCAGCTCCTGGCTTTATGATCGAAAATGTCATTGTGATGGCCGGTGTGCCTGCCATTGTGGACGTGATGCTGGATGATGTCACACCCAAATTGCGCACTGGCAAAAAGCTTTTATCAAAAACGGTGCAAGTGCATCACCCAGAAAGTTTTGTCGCAAACCTTTTGCTAGAGCTGCAAAACCAATATGAAGGGGTTACCATTGGCAGCTATCCTTATTTTCGTGATGGCGTTATCGGCACAACGGTCGTGATGCGCTCAGTTGATGAAACAAAACTCAACACAGCACATCAACAACTAAAAAATCAGTTGATAGAAACAGATAAAAAATTTTCCTAAAAGGTCTTAAAGAGGCTCATCAGTTCGCTGTTGACTATCTAAAGACAAGTCAAAGTCTGGCTTTGTATCAAGCAAGGTTTCTTCTGCTGGCAGCCAAAGGTGAGGAAAGCGCGCTTCAAGAGTTTCCAAATAGGTCTCTGACATCTCTAGCAGCTGGCCAAGCCGGACATGACCGCCAATCAGATAAATATCACCGGTAGAAAGCGATAAAATTTGCCCCTGTTTGGACTGTTTTACATTTAAAGCACGTGATTGGATATACCAGTCAGGATGATCGCCCCCTTCAAAATGGCGATCATGATGATCTCTGATTTGTGCGGCAATATCGGTTAAAGGGTGCGTTGCACTAGAGAACAGATCAATAATCGGCTTAAAAAACGGGTCATACTCTTTTAAGTAACCACTCCATTGGCGAGCTTGCAAAACTTTGGTGACCAACTCTTCTTCCCAATCAGACAAATCATTGATAAAGAGGCGCAAGTTTTCCAATTCGGTTAAAATATCACTTCCCGCCAAGTCCCCTTCAGTCTCCGTTTGAGAAAAGGTCGCGGCGCGAATATTCTCCCCCGCTTCAATCGCAGCGAATAAATGGTCAGTTAGAAAATAGACCAAAGATTGTAATTTTTCATCAATCGCCATCTTAATGGGTCTGTATACCAGCTTATTTTGTAATGAAGGCCACCCCTTCACCACCAATTGAACACTATACACAGATTCTAACAAGCTGCAAAAACACCCCCTGGAAACTTCACAAAAAAAGCCTCCATCAGACAACTGATGGAGGTCATTAGGGCTTGTAACCCTATTGGGGGACGCCCTTTTTTTATTTTAGGGCTTGTTATTGTCGTTATGAACACCCGCTGGTAGAGCCACAGGTATCACATTTTAAGCAAGTGCCATTGCGCACAAGAGTAAAGTTACCGCATTCTGAGCAGGCCTCCCCCTCATATCCTTGCACACGGGC
>JANQQH010000386.1 GCA_028285025.1 Hyphomicrobiaceae bacterium
CAAAGAGTTCTTCATCCGGCGCGGTGCCCGCAATTTACCGCCAAAGAAACGGCGAAAGAACGGATCATTTAAAAGCGGTGAGCGAAACTGTCTGGTGCGAACCCGGTGGCGAACATAAACATTAACTACAGCCGGTGCAGCTGAGCGTACAACAGGGGCAAAAGACAATTTTATCTCATCTTGCGACTTAGGAACTTTGGCCACTAAAGAAGAAAAAGACCCAACCATAACTATAGCGCTAATCATAAGTAATGGGATAACTCGGCCCCTACCAAAACCTAACATCTGTATGTCTCCGCTGTAAAAAAATATTCTTTTATGTTTTACGACTGAACGGACTTTAAACTGATCCGCTGTGTCCTTTCTAGACAATATATGCTATTTATCATTTTTTATATTAATAGGGCAAAATGAGTGAATTTCGATACTTTTTTGTTATATCTTTTACAAAAAGCATATTTTATCAATAGGATAATCAAAACTGTTAAGTCCTGTCGACAAATTCCATGACTAAAGAATTTGAACAGGTTTTTGAGCAAAATTGCGTTAGATATTCGCAAGGATATCGGGCATATTTCAAGACTATCTGATGAAATTAAAGCCAAAAATATCCCAAATAATTTAGTCATGGAATTTGCCAACAGGGCCTAGTGCCACCTAAGGAGAAATCATGAAATCGTTTTTCAAAACCACATCTCTTATTACATCCAGCCTGCTTTTTTTGGCAACACCAGCTTTAGCAATTGAAGTAAAAAAAGAAAAAATCGTCAATGTGCCAATAATAAAGGTGTGGGACAAAATCGGTGGCTGGTGCGCAATAAAAGACTGGCACCCTGTAATTACCGATTGTAAAGAGATCCGCAATGGCGAACAAATCCGGCGCATTCTAACCCTTGATGGTGGCGGGGAAGTCAAAGAATTATTAACCGGAGAAAACGAAAACAGCTATTCCTACATTATTGAATCTGGTGTCTTACCTGTTGAAAATTATAAATCAACCCTGTCTGTAACTGCATTGGATAATGACAAAACCAAAATCACCTGGATGGGTAATTTTAAAGGCGGTAAAGGCAAAACAGACCAAGAGGCAGCAGAGGTGATGAGCGGCGCCTATGAAGCTGGATTAAAGGCCATCGCCAAAGATTTAGATAAGTAAACTAAGCAAATTCATAAAAAAGGCTAGCCTAAAAACTCGGCTCAGGACCTATTAATCTTATGCGTTCTGCCCTGTCTAGCCTCTATCTGAGCAGACCGAAAGAGGCAGGAAATATGATTTATTTTCAAGCCTTTCGAACGCACTCAGAGAGAGGTTAGACAGCGCCCGCTAAGCCAACAGAACACATAAAATTAATAGGTCCTGAGCCTAGAATAATTCAAAACTTGAAAAAGTTGTTGATTCCATCAAATCATTCGTGGTCATTAACAAAATTTTAGTATCAACTCTGTATCACATTTTTGTGAACAGAGATTTTTAAATTATCTCAGCAGTCCTGAAAAAATGTTTGTGGTTATTCAGGTTTAAGGGATGAATCCCTTACGATCTTTAGTAAAGAGGTAAACAATGCCTAACCACAAACACGGCAAATTTCAAACAGGTCGATCCCTTATATCTAGACGCAATTTTCTTCTGGGCGCGTCTTCACTTTCATTTACAACACTTACAGGTTGTGCTGGCCAATTTGGCAGCAGCAAATCATACCTCACCAATGTGATTGAGCCGAACAACCAAAGCCTTGTCTTTCATTGGACAGACATTGCTTTGCAAGCGCTCAGAGATCAACTCGTGCCCCCTCCATTAGCCTCCAGAGCACTGGCAATGGGGCATGTAGCTGGTTTCTTAGCTGTAAATGGCATAGAAAAGCGTTATCAAGATGATTACCATTTAGAACCTGCACCATCAGGCGCTGACCCTTCGGTTGCCTATGGTATCGCAGCCTGGACCGCTTTTGCAGAACATTTCCAACAACCTATGTTGTTTGATAAACTTGCCTTTCTCAAAAAATACCCCAATGGAGAGGCAAAGGATCTAGGTATTGAATGGGGGCGCAGAATTGGCCGTTTCATTGTTAAAGAACGCACAAACGATGGGGCTGAGCCAAGCAAAGTAAATTTCTATCTACGCCGCTATCAGCGCCGAAATGATGCTTTAAGATGGAGACCGACAGGCCCACTGTTTGATTCAGGAGCCACAGAACCAGCATTTAGAGAAACTTACCATCGAGGTCTAATACCAGGTTTTGGAGCTGTAAAACCATGAGCGATGCCCACAGCAGATCATTTCCTATCACCAGCCTTTCTGGATCCTGAAAGCCCCGAGTTTGCCCATCAATATGCTATGGTAAAAAGAACTAGGGGCCTCTGATAGCACAACAAGAACCGATGATGAAAGCCAGATCGCATTTTTCTGGGAAGATGGCCCTTGGGGGGTAACACCACCAGGCCATTTTGCCGTCATCGCCATGCAGATCTATCAAAATTTCAATATGTCTTTGGTTGATCAAGCCCGGGCAATGGCATTAACCAGCATGGCAATGGCCGATGCAGCAATAGCCACCTGGCATTCAAAATACACTCATGACATCATTCGCCCAGAAACAGCCATTCGCTATCGGGCCGCACAATTTAACAACCCTGACCCCCGTGTCACTATCCAGCGGAACTGGAAATCATTGATACCCACACCTCCATTTCCCGCCTATACATCTGGCCACTCCGCCTTTGGAGCGGCGGGCACCAAAATGATCGCCAATATAATTGGCCGTGATCGTATCTCATTTTCTAAAAAAGCCGCTGATACCGTCATTTGGCCGGATCATCTGTCTGGTGTCACCCGCCATTGGAACAGTTTAAGCGCTGCAGCTGATGAAAATGGTATGAGCCGCATTTATGGCGGCGTTCACTGGATGGCTGATAACACACAAGGGCTTAAAGCCGGCCGTGCGATCGCAAACTACATTCACAAAACCAAGTTCCGGAGTAAAGCCTAATGAAGACGGTAAGTGATATAATATTTAAAGTCCTATTTGCAGCTATCTTCACAATAGGTATGTTCACACATATCAGCCTCTTAGCGGCCAAAGATAATGCGCTGAACCCAGATAATCTTTCTTTTTTTGAAGAGCCCTTAGCCATAGATTTATATGGCTTCACGCTAAGTTATAATCAACTCATAGATTTACCAGTTTTTCATGATTTCAATCGTGATGATACCGATTTTAACCCGCGCACAAACTTTCGAGTAAATTTAGAACGCCAGCTTCCCAATGCGATAACAATAGGTGGCACATATCTCGGTATCTATGAAGATGAAGAAGCCGACGAATATACTGACCGCTGGGAGGTATATGCCAGCAGCATTTGGGGCAGATTATCTGGTGGAGAGGTAAATAGCTCAGTACGAGAGGCAACCCGTCGCTGGCGCGGAGCGGGCAATGCTGAGCTAGAATTTGATGATGTGCTCGGCACGTTAGAAGAAGATGACCTGGGCGGGGCTTACCATCTTCGTATGTCAGCCTTCACATTCAATCTAGGCATAGATGAACATGGCAATTCCGATTATGGAATAACCTATGAACGCCCAAATAAATATATCGATGTCAGACTTGCAGGTCGTTACACCGACAGCGAATTTACCCCCGAAAATAGCAATCAAGCCTTCAACACAAAAGCAGTTGGCCTTGTCACCCAGATTGAATATGGCAGCTTTGCCATAGATTTAGGACTGGGTTTTGAACGCCTTAAAAGTGCTACAGTCAAAGCAGACCGTCATTTTATCTCTACAGGTCTCCATTATAAAGTACGCCGTTTAACCCTTTCAGCAGAAGGTCATTGGGGTGAAATTGAAAATGCTGACGAAGAAAGCTATGCTCTTGGTGCCAGATATGATTTAGCCAGAGGGTTATCCATAAACTTTGGCTATAATTATGCAAAATCCAAAGCAATCATCAATGGCATCACCATTCAAGATGTAGATGAATCAAAATTTATTTCCTCATTAAGATATGAGTTCTAAACCATTCTTTTTAGTTGAAAAAAATTTAAGCAAACATACCGACAAAAGCAGATCATTCTTTAAATTATCTAAGATAATATGTCGGCCAGCTATGGACATTCAAATAAAATACGGTTTTATTAGCAGGCCTGTTATTTGCGGCACTTACCTCGTTAAGCACCGATATTTTATAGTCTTGACTACATCATGTTATGAAACCTAGTGTCAATAGCACGCAAAAAACGCTCTTTGATAAAGTCTTATGCCGCTGTCCATTCGTAAATTTGAAGCATCCGACACATTGAAAATATTGGAACTTAGCATAAAAGCATGGCAACCAGTATTTAAGGAGTTAAAACCTGCTGTGCAAGATTATGTGTATCACAGCTTCTATCCAAACGGATGGCAAGTCCACCAATCTGCTGATATCAAAAAGCTACTTCAAAAAGAAGGAGAAAACGTTTTTGTTGCCTGCCTTGAGGAAACAATCGCTGGTTTTGTAGGTATCCGAATCCATCCAGAAGACTCAATGGGAGAAGTCTACATTCTCGCTGTTGATCCATCTTTCCAACGCCAAGGGGTCGCGACTGCTTTGATAAACTTTGCAATGAGCAAAATGAAGGACGCGGGTATGGCAATTGTTATGGTTGAAACCGGGGGTGACCCTGGACATAAAAATTCAAGACAGACCTATGAAAGCGTTGGGTTCGAAAGATGGCCGGTTGCTAGATATTTCCGTCAACTTTGAAATCCATTCCGAATAGAAAAGTTTAAAATACCCAAAGAAACGGTTTTCGAATGCCAGAAGTCACTTTCAGATCAAATCCAGAATTAAAAACGGCAGTGCAACTTAGTCCCAAAACCAATTCATAACCTGAACTGAGACACAAAAAAGCTCATCCTAAATAAATAGGATGAGCTAATAAAACTAAAATCAATAAAAGCCAATTCCTTAAGCTGCAGCCTCAGTTGCCTCTTCAACCTCCCGCTCAGCTGTTGGCCCAGAATCTTGGCCACGTGCGCTCTCGTCGCGATCAACTAGCTCAATCACGGCAACAGGCGCTGAATCACCATAGCGATAGCCAGCTTTCAAAACCCGGGTGTACCCACCCTGACGATCTTTATAACGATCTGCCAACACATCAAACAGCTTCTTGGTCATCGCCTCATCGCGAATACGGCTAGCAGCAAGCCGGCGTGAATGAAGGTTGCCGCGCTTACCCAAAGTGATAAGCTTATCCATAACGCGCTTCATTTCTTTGGCTTTGGGCAAAGTGGTTACAATTTGCTCGTGCTTAATCAGCGCAGCTGCCATATTAGCAAACATCGCTGTGCGGTGACTTGAAGTCCGATTTAATTTCCGCCCCTTCTTACCGTGACGCATGGAATATCTCCTCAATCCCGCCTTCAAAGCTCTTCATCAAGCTGGGCGGCGTGTTAAAACTTAATAATGATCTTCGAACCGTTTTGCCAGTTCTTCAATATTTTCTGGCGGCCAGTTCGGCACTTCCATGCCCAAATGCAGCCCCATGCCTGCAAGCACTTCCTTAATTTCATTTAAAGACTTGCGGCCAAAGTTAGGTGTCCGCAGCATTTCTGCTTCCGTTTTCTGGATAAGATCACCAATGTAAACAATGTTGTCGTTCTTCAGGCAATTGGCAGAGCGCACAGAAAGCTCCAACTCATCAACCTTCTTCAACAACGCAGCATTAAATTCAAGCTCAGGCTGTTTTTCTTCAACCACTTCTTTTTGTGGCTCTTCAAAGTTCACAAAGATAGATAGCTGGTCTTGTAAAATACGTGCCGCCAAAGCGATCGCATCTTCAGGGTTAACAGAACCATCAGTGTGAATGTCCATGATCAGCTTGTCATAATCAAGGATCTGACCTTCACGGGTGTTCTCAACTTTGTAAGACACTTTGCGAACCGGGCTATATAGCGCATCAACTGGGATAAGCCCAATCGGCGCATCATCAGGCCGGTTGCGGTCTGCCGGCACATAACCTTTGCCAGTATCAGCGGTAAATTCCATGTGGATACTGGCACCATCGTCAAGTGTACAAATCACATGTTCCGGGTTTAGCACTTCAACTTCTGAAGAAACTTCAATATCCCCTGCGCGCACAATACCAGGCCCTGTTTTTTGCAGAACCATACGCTTAACACCTTCAGAATGAGCCTTCAGCGCAATCTCTTTAATGTTAAGAACAATGTTGGTCACATCTTCGCGCACACCAGCGATCGAAGAAAATTCATGCAAAACGCTGTCAATATGAACAGATGTAATCGCACAACCGCGCAATGAGGAAAGTAACACCCGGCGCAGCGCATTGCCCAAAGTCATACCAAAACCGCGCTCTAGCGGTTCAGCCATTGCCGTTGCGTGGCGCTTAGGGTCACGCCCACCTTGGATTTCCAATTTGCCCGGTTTAATAAGCTCTTGCCAATTTTTCTGGATCACGTCTTGTTATCCTTCATATTTAAAAAATGCATTATGCCTGAAAGGCTAAGAGTTGCCTCTTTAAATCTAATGCCTTGATTTCAATTACAGGCCCATAACTGAAGCACTTAAATGGGGCACTATACGCGGCGGCGCTTTCTAGGACGGCAGCCATTATGCGGAATAGGTGTCACATCACGAATTGAAGTGATTTGAAACCCAATAGACTGCAAAGCACGAAGGGCAGATTCGCGTCCAGAGCCTGGCCCGGTCACTTCCACTTCCAAAGTTTTCATGCCATGGTCTTGCGCTTTCTTACCAGCGTCTTCGGCAGCAACCTGAGCCGCATAGGGCGTTGACTTGCGAGAGCCCTTAAACCCCATGGTGCCAGCAGAACTCCAAGAGATCGCATTGCCTTGTGCATCGGTAATGGTAATCTTTGTGTTGTTAAAGCTTGCGCTTACGTGAGCCACACCAGAAGTGATATTCTTTTTCTCGCGTTTGCGAACCCGCGCTCTTTCCTGTGCCATTTAACTTTTTCCGTCTCTTTTCAAATAGGCGCTTGTCGTCTTGTTGCCCCAAGCGCTTGACTTAAAATTACTTCTTCTTACCAGCGATTGCTTTGGCTGGGCCTTTTCTTGTGCGCGCATTGGTATGCGTGCGTTGCCCGCGCACTGGCAAGCCGCGGCGATGGCGAAGCCCACGATAGCAACCAAGATCCATTAACCGTTTAATGTTCATGGAAATCTCACGGCGCAAATCACCTTCAACCATATAATCGCGGTCAATCACTTCACGAATTTGAATCACTTCCGCATCAGACAATTCATTCACCCGGCGCTCTGAGGGGATCTTCACTTCCTGGCAAATTTCACGCGCAAATTTACGCCCAATGCCATGAATATAGGTCAGCGCAATTTCAACACGCTTATTCGTTGGTATATTCACACCTGCGATACGAGCCACAGTCTTCTCCTTAAAAAATCTAATAACCTTTGAACTGATGAAGAAAATGCCTTTTTTCATCAATCTCGGCAAAAAAACTTAGCGCAAAAGCCTGCACAGCGCTTTTAAAAAGCACGTACAGCCTATTTTTCAAACTTACCATTGTGAAAGAGTGCTTTTGTAAGCCGTAAAGCCTTTTTCGTCAAGCCTTTAAGCTCTTTCACATATTTTCAAAAACAAAGCTAAAATTTATGCTCTGTCATTTAAAATGGTTTCAATTTTAACGGTGACATCAGACATTGCCACCATGCCATCAAGAGAAACCAAATTATCTTTGGCAAAATAATACCCTATCAACGGAGAGGTCTCCTTATAATAGGCCAATAACCGTGAGCGTAAGGTCTCTTCATTATCATCTGCACGGCGTTTAAAATCACTTGCCCCGCAATTATCACATACATTTTCAACTTTCGGCGGGCGGAATGTATCATGATAACCTTCCCCGCACGCCCCGCATGTGAAACGCCCTGTAATGCGCTCAACCAATTTGTCATCATCAACACGGATTTCAATCACCGCGTTTAACGCTTTGCCCTTGGCTTTCAGCAACTCTTCTAAGGCAGCTGCTTGCGCCAAAGTCCGCGGGAACCCATCCAGAATAAAACCATTGGCACAATCAGGTTCATCAATCCGATCAGAAATAATCCCAATCACAATATCATCAGAGACCAACCCGCCAGCTTCCATCACAAGCTTTGCTTTTAAGCCAACTTCAGTGCCCGCAGCCACTGCTGCGCGCAACATATCACCGGTTGAGAGTTGAACAAGACCTCTGTTTTTTTCAATCTGGCGCGCTTGCGTGCCTTTACCAGCCCCGGGCGGTCCAAGTAGAATTATATTCATCTACGCCGCGCCCCCCGTAATTTAGATTTTTTGATCAGCCCTTCATACTGGTGAGCCAATAAATGACTTTGCACCTGGGCCACGGTATCCATAGTCACACTCACAACAATCAACAAGGACGTACCACCAAGAGCAAAGGAAACCGCTGTATAAGACTGCAAATATTCAGGCAATACACAAACAAGAGCCAGATAAATCGCACCAACCACAGTGACCCTTGTCAGCACATAATCAATATATTCAGCTGTTTTTGCCCCAGGGCGAATACCAGGAATAAAGCCGCCATATTTCTTCAAATTATCAGCCGTATCTTCAGGATTGAAAACAATCGCAGTATAGAAAAAGGCAAAGAAAATAATCAAAGCCACATAAACCGCCAGATATAAAGGCTGGCCGCGCCCAAGCATAGCGGTGATTGTTCCCACCCATTCAGAACCTGTAGATGTGCCAAAAGCTGCAAAAGTCGCCGGCAATAACAACAAGCTGGAGGCAAAGATCGGCGGAATAACACCGGCGGTGTTCAATTTCAATGGCAAGTGAGAGCTATCCCCTTGCGCCATCCGATTGCCCATTTGCCGTTTTGGATACTGCACCAACAAACGCCGTTGCGCCCGCTCCATGTAAACGATGATAGCAATAATTGCAACCACACCAACCAATAAAGCAACCAAGATAGGCGCTGGCAAAGTACCTTTGCGTGACAATTCAAACGCACTGGCAAACGCCCCTGGCAATTCAGCCACAATGCCAGCAAAGATGATTAAAGAAATACCATTCCCAATACCGCGCGCTGTGATTTGCTCACCCAGCCACATCAAAAACACAGTGCCACCAACAAG
>JANQQH010000390.1 GCA_028285025.1 Hyphomicrobiaceae bacterium
CGGCAGCAATATAAGCAATGGCCATGATCGGCACAAGCTTGCCAGCAACCGTTGCAATGCGTTCAATGCCGCCAAGTAAGACGCTACCAACAAGCAAGACCAGAACCACCCCGGTGAGCCATTTTGGCACTGCGAAATTGCTATGCAGCGCGTCAGCAACTGAATTGGCTTGCACCATATTGCCAATGCCAAAACCAGCGATGCCTGCAAATAACGCAAAAGCGACCGCCATCCAGCCCCAATTCTCCCCCAGCCCATTCCTGATGTAATACATCGGTCCGCCAACATATTTACCGCGCTCGTCAGTTTCCCGGTATTTCACGGCACACACAGCTTCGGCATATTTTGTTGCCATCCCCACCAGCGCGGTCATCCACATCCAAAAGACCGCGCCCGGCCCGCCAAGAAAAATGGCAGTGGCAACACCGGCAATATTTCCGGTACCGACAGTTGCAGAAAGAGACGTCATCAGCGCATTGAACGGGCTAATCTGGCCTTCACCGCCAGGTATCCGGCCTTGCCATAAAAGCCGAAAGGCGAATGATGTTTTAACGATTGTCAAAAACCTAAGACCAACTGTTAAAAAAAGTCCAACACCAAGAATGAGAACCAGCATTGGCACGCCCCAAACGATACCGTTTAGCCAATTCACTGCATTTGTAATGGTTTCCATGATTTTTTCCCTTTATGATTGCGTTCCGGTCCACACTTCATGAAGTTGCAAATAAACTTGGGCTGACATAATCTGGATAAACCAGCGCTTACCAAGTCGTCCTGAGCCTAGGCTAATTTAAAGAGTGGATATGGTCTATTGAATTTTTTTGTAAAGCTGGGCAGTTTCAAGACAAAGCGCCATGAACAAAGCCAGAATTGAACAAAGCCAGAATTTGTGAGGCAAAATAAGGCGCATAATAAATCAACCACAATCGCGCACACTCAAGATCTTCTCCATATGTGGTCTCTTGAAAGCTTGTCCATTCTTTACAGGCAGACATGTCAAAACGCGCTGATTCATCAGATAATAGCGAATTAGTCCCTAAACTGATGAATATAAGCGGGGAAAAATCCAAGATTAAAACGCGACACAAGTAAAATATCCATTTTAAAATGATAAAACCAAACCTTAGTATAATCATTATTCAACAGCTATAGACGAAAAAAAATGATATGATACAACAAGTAAAACCAAACATTGCTTCAAAGAATTTAGTGTTAAGGCGTAGGCGGCACATTCATCATTAATAACAACAATCTATTCATTGCCAAAAGTTGAGAAATGAGTAGAGTAATCACATTAATTATATATCAAGCTGTTACACAAAACCGATCCAAAATGTCCAAATTACGATCATAGTGGGGGATCAAATGGACCAAACAGAACAGACTAAAGCCAGGCCCCTGTCGCCGCATTTACAAATTTACAAGCCAATGCTCACCATGATGATGTCGATCTTGCATCGTTTAACCGGTGTCGGCCTTTATTTTGGCGCGCTGCTGTTTACCTGGTGGCTGATGGCCGCAGCCAGTGGTCCTGCCTATTACGATTTTGTCACCGATCTTTTGGCCACCTTACCAGGCAAGGCCGTTTTAATATTGGCAACTTGGGGCTTTTTCCATCATATGCTGGGCGGTGTGCGCCATTTTATCTGGGACTTTGGCAAAGGGTTTGACTTGAAAGAAGTAGAGTTTATGGCCCGCGCTGGTTTAATTGGCTCGCTTGGGCTTACAGCCTTGTTTTGGGCGTTGATTTAAAAAAATTTAAAGGTAAAGACACTTTTAAAGGAAAGACACGATGTCATTTCGCACTCCCTTATCCAATGTTAGAGGCCTTGGTGCTGCCAATGATGGCTCAGAACATTTCTGGCGCCAGCGGGTCACCGGTTTTGCCAACTTGTTATTGACCGTATTTGTCATTTACGCTGCCGTTCACTTCAAAGGAGCTGATTATCAGGCCGTGAAAGAGTTTTTCAAAAGCCCCTTTCATTTGGTTTTCGCAGCCGCCTTCATCATCAACACCAGCTATCACATGCGCTTGGGCATGCAAGTGGTCATTGAAGATTATGTCCATGCTGAAGCCTCCAAAATTTTACTGCTAATCTTAAACACCTTCTTTACCAGCTTCATTGCCCTTGCCGGTATAGTCTCGCTGCTAAAACTAAGCCTTGGAGCGTAAAAGGGGCTTAAAAAAACAAATCGGAGTGTAAAACTCATAATGTCTGCTTCTGAAAATAATGGTCTTGGTTACAAGACCCAAGAACATAGCTATGATGTGGTTGTCGTCGGGGCCGGTGGCTCAGGTTTGCGCGCCACATTAGGGGCTGCCCAAGCCGGGCTTAAAACCGCTTGCGTGACCAAAGTCTTCCCCACCCGCTCACACACAGTGGCTGCCCAAGGTGGCATTGCAGCCAGTCTGGGCAATATGGGGTCAGACAGTTGGCAATGGCACATGTTTGACACCGTCAAAGGATCAGACTGGTTGGGCGACCAAGATGCGATTGAATATCTATGCCGTGAAGCACCAGAAGCGGTTTACGAACTGGACCATTTCGGCGTGCCATTTTCACGAACGCAAGACGGCAAAATCTACCAACGCCCCTTTGGTGGCCACATGCAAAACTTTGGTGACGGCCCACCTGTG
>JANQQH010000396.1 GCA_028285025.1 Hyphomicrobiaceae bacterium
CGACTTGCATGGGCGAGCCTTTATACAATTTTGAAAATGTCCGCGATGCGATGCGTCTGGCCTTGCAAGATGACGGGCTGGCCTTCTCTCGCCGCCGCATCACCTTGTCCACCTCCGGCCTCGTACCAGAAATTGCCCGCACGGGTGAAGAAATCGGCGTCATGCTCGCCATATCTCTTCACGCTGTCCGAGATGACCTGCGCAACGTCCTGGTACCCATCAATAAGAAATACCCCATCAAAGACTTATTAGACGCTTGTCGTAACTATAACGGCCTTTCAAATGCGCGCCGCATCACATTTGAATATGTCATGCTCAAAGATATCAATGACAGCCTGGCAGACGCCAAAGAACTAGTCCGCCTGCTGGCCGGCATTCCCGCCAAAATCAACCTCATCCCATTTAACCCCTGGCCAGGCAGCCCCTATGAATGTTCTGATTGGGAACAAATTGAAGCCTTTGCCGAGATCGTGAACAAAGCCGGCTATGCCAGCCCGGTACGCACCCCGCGCGGGCGCGATATCATGGCGGCCTGCGGCCAGCTAAAATCAATTTCACAAAAACTCAAAGTGAAAGATGTGCAATTAGACCAAGTGGCAGGGACCTGATACTATTTCTCAAAGCATGAGAGGGAAAACAAATGATCTTTCAATTAATAGGCCGTTTGTTGGTCGTTGCCATCGGATTTATCTTAAGCATTTTGTTTAGCCTCACCCTTCTGGCCTACCTTGGCGGCCAATTGCTCTCAGAGCAACTGGCTGAGCAATATGGCCAAGACCTATCCGGCCAAGCGCTGGATTTTATCGGCTATATTGGTTTTTTAATGGAACTTTACCCAGCCATCACCCTTTTGCCAGCTATTTTAGTTGTCGTCATTGGCGAGATTGGCCGCATCCGCTCATGGATGTATTATGTCCTGGCAGGCGGTGCCGCCAGTTTAATGGTCCCTCTTTTATACATCACCACCTATGTCTCAGAACGTGACCTGCCCTCAGCCTCTTTTCTCATTATATTTGCCACCGCAGGATTTGCCGGTGGCATGCTCTATTGGTTAATTGCCGGGCGCAAATCTTAAAAAAACATGCCCCTTGCCCCCAATAAAACAGGTGCCCCGATGAAACAATTCTTTTGCTTGCGCTTGAATTAAACCGCCTTATAGTGCGCGTGAACGTCTTTTACTTACGGATCTAAACGTCAATGAACAATAAAACCACCATAAACAAAGTCGTGCTGGCCTATTCAGGCGGTCTTGACACCTCAATTATCTTAAAATGGCTACAAACTGAATATGACTGTGAAGTCGTCACCTTCACCGCCGACCTTGGCCAAGGCGAAGAGCTGGAACCAGCCCGCAAAAAGGCTGAAATGCTCGGCATTAAAGAAATCTATATAGAAGACTTGCGCGAAGAATTTGTGCGCGACTATGTATTCCCAATGTTCCGCGCCAATGCAGTTTATGAGGGCATTTATTTACTCGGCACCTCAATCGCCCGCCCCTTAATTGCCAAACGCCAAATCGAAATCGCCCGCCAGACCGGGGCCGATGCGGTGTGCCATGGCGCCACTGGCAAAGGCAATGACCAGGTGCGTTTTGAGCTGGGCTATTACGCGCTTAACCCAGACATTAAAGTGATCGCCCCATGGCGCGAATGGGATTTAACCTCACGCACCAAGCTGATCGACTTTGCAGAAAAAAACCAAATCCCGATCCCCAAAGACAAACGCGGTGAGGCACCTTATTCAGTGGATGCGAACCTATTGCACACCTCATCTGAAGGCAAAGTGTTGGAAGACCCGAGCCTCGATGCCCCTGAATATGTTTATCAGCGCACCCAATCCCCTGAAGAGGCCCCTGACAAACCAGAGCTGATTGAAATCGGGTTTGAAAAAGGCGATGCGGTTTCCATCAACGGGAAAGCGCTAAGCCCTGCTGAACTGCTCACCAAACTGAATGAATATGGCCGCATCCACGGCATTGGCCGGCTCGACCTGGTTGAAAACCGCTTTGTCGGCATGAAAAGCCGCGGCATTTATGAAACCCCTGGCGGCACCATTTTGCTGGCTGCCCACCGCGGTATAGAAAGCATCACCCTCGATAGAGGTGCCGCTCATCTAAAAGACGAACTCATGCCGCGCTATGCAGAACTGGTCTATAACGGTTTCTGGTTTGCCCCAGAGCGCGAAATGCTACAAGCTCTCATCGACAAAAGCCAAGAATGCGTCACCGGCTCCGTCACTGTCAAACTCTATAAGGGCCGTGCTGATGTTGTCGGGCGCACCTCTGAGCTGTCGCTTTACAACGAAGACCTGGTCACCTTTGAAGAAGGCGCTGTTGCCT
>JANQQH010000415.1 GCA_028285025.1 Hyphomicrobiaceae bacterium
AAACACTTTAGCAAGAAAAGTTCCAAAAAAACATATAAAGCCCTATTTTAAGTTCTTTTTCCCCCACCAGGTCGCAGCTAATGGCTGGCCAGACACAAACAAATCGGTCCCCAACTCATCTTGAATGCGCAAACATTCATTCCATTTGGCCATCCGCTCAGACCGGGTAAACGAGCCAACCTTTAGCTGGCCAGCTCCAAGCCCAACAGCCAAATGCGCAATAGAGACATCTTCCGTTTCCCCAGAACGGGCAGAGACCACACCGCCCCAGCCAACCCTGTTAGCCGCCTGAAACGCGTCAACCGCTTCGCTCACACTGCCCGCCTGATTAACCTTCACCAAAACTGCATTACATGCTTTGGCCTCAACTGCCTGTTGAATAAGCCCAGCATTGGTCACCAGAAAATCATCGCCAATGATCTGAACACGATCACCAAACTGCTGTGTAAATGCCTGCATCCCTTCTGCATCATCTTCCCCCAAAGGGTCTTCAATCGAGACAATCGGGTAAGCCTCAATCCATCGCCCAAGCAACTCAATAAAAGCCTCTTGCCCAAGCTCGCGATCTTCAAGCGCTAAACGATAACGACCATCCTTTCCAAATTCAGAAGCCGCAATATCCAACGAGATCACCACCCGCTCGCCAGGCACTTCACCTGCCTTTTCAATCGCGGCCATTAAAGTCTCAAGGGCTTCTTCATTGCTGTCAAACAAAGGCCACCAGCCCCCCTCATCAGCAACACCTGCCAATTTACCCCGCGCAGCCATAATATCGCCGGCAGCAAAATAAATTTCATTGGTGATCTCCAGAACCTCATCAAAGCTAGAGGCACCGGGCACCATAACCATAAAGTCTTGAATATCCACCCGCCGCCCGGCATGAGCACCACCGCCAAAAATCTGGATCTCAGGCAATGGCAAAGACGGTGTGCAGCCATAAAGGTCAGCAACATAGGCCCATAACGCCATGCCCTTATCAGCAGCCCCGCCATGCAAAACAGCCAACGAGGCAGCAACACTGGCGTTGCCCCCAAGACTTGTCTTTAAAGGGGAAGGATCAAGAGAAAAGATCGCCTCATCAACGCCGCGTTGGTCATGGGCTGGCAAGCCAATAATCTTGGGCGCTATCAAATTCTCAACATTCTGCACGGCCTTGCTCACATCCATACCGCGCAACGCAGAACCACCATCGCGCAAATCCGTCACTTCGCGGTCTCCGCGCGATGCCCCAGCAGGAGCGATGGCTCGCCCAAAAGCCCCGGACTCTAACTTGACCTCAACCTCAACGGTTGGATTTCCGCGCGAATCCCAAACACGCCGACCCACGACAGATGTAATAACACTCACGTTTTAAAACTCTTTTATTTTCTCTTCTATGGTTGTTCTTAACGCACCCACATTTGCCACTGGAGAGCTAAGCAAAAACACGGCTAAATCGCGCACCTTTGGTTGTACTGAAGGGTCCAGATATTCAACCGGAGACTTGCCATCAATCCGCGCCAACATAAACGCTGACATCAGCATACAAACCCGCTTCTCCAAGTCTGCCACATCCTCCCAATTCACATGCACCGCATAAGCCTTCCAAAACGCTTCAAATTGGTCAAGCATGAAAGCACGGCTGTCTGGCAAATGGATCGCTTTAAGCGCCAGATGGTTTAAACAAAACGCCGAGTCAAAACTAGCATCACCCATATCAGCACATTCACCATCCAACAAAACGGGGCCTTGATCGCGAAAGAAAATATTTTTCGGGCTCACATCGCCATGCACCAACACTTGTTTGCTCTCACTCAACATCTTTGCCAACCCATGCAGCTCATCAGCCACTTCAGGTCGGCGGCTAGCGGTGAAAAGCAAATAGGGCTCAATCCGCATAGCATGAAATTCTTCTTCGTTTAAAAAATGGGAGGTATCAAACCCATTGGCTGCAGAAGCTGCATGAATGCGCCCTAACAAATCGCCAACCTGTTCAGCCTCCCCGTCATTTTTCTGGCCTTCCATGAGAGCACTTTTCCAAAGGTAAACATCATCACCTTGTAAAAACTCAAGCGCAAAACCATATTTTGTCTCAGAACAACCAAACAAACGAAGCGCTGTTGTCGGCGCCACTTCACCAGCCACCCGCAACCATTCATATTCCGCCCGGTTGCGGCGCACAGGAGCAAACCAATCTTCTTTCACTTTAAGTTTCGGCAACGCAAATTTCAGGCAAAACCGCTTGTCACCAACATCAACCTTGGCCACATCAGAAGCCACACCCCCACTTAAAGGTTCCACACAAGTGACTTCAGAAGGATCACCCAATCCTAATTCACTCACAAGGTCCATACATCTTTGCTCTAAAGAGCGTTCCTCTTCACCTGTCAATTCTCTTGTCCTTATCCCAACAAAACTTGTCAATCGATCAATTCGATAACATATTGATGATATATCAATATGTAAAGCGCATGATTGTCATCCGCAGCTCAAACAACGAGCAATAATTTCCATACTCACAATATGGAAATTATTGCAAAAGTTAAAGATTGATTTGAGGACGCATTTTAAGCCTTATTTGAGCATGATATTGATTTTGGTAATCAGCTCTTGCGGCGGGGTGGTTTTCGGATCATTGATATAGACTTCAAACGGGGGCAAATCAGCAAGCTCAAAATTTTGTTCCATCAACCATGTGCGATAAAACCAATCATAAGCCTTTTCCAGTTCCGCATAAGGGCCAACATGCTCAAGGGTTGCCGCCCGTCCTCCTTTAAGGTCTACCTCTTCTATATCGCCCGCGTTTTGGGTCTTGCTAATATCAAGATCTCCAGAAATGGTAAATCCAGCATGTGACCTTAGCTCGCTCTCTTTGACAGACTCTGGATCATCATAGTAAATCCCAATCGCACGGGTTTCAGGCTCTGGTGTAAATTCATTGCACATAGCCCAGATATAAACTTTTTCAAACGCCTTGCCTATGTCCATATAAGACCCTTTATGGGCAATCGCTGCAAGCCGAACTGAGGGAACATCACCAATCGTCACATTATACATATTGTCATCCTTTAAAGAAGAATAAGGCTTTAAAGAATAAGCTTGATCAATCTGCTTGGTGCGATATTCACCAGGAGGCATATCATAAGCTTTGCGAAAGGATCTATTAAACGCCTCCAAACTGCCATAGCCAGCCCGGCTTGCCACATCACCAATCGACAACTGGTTTGCAATCAAGTCGCCACAAGCCCTGTGCAACCGCAACCGGCGCACCGTTTCAGCTACAGTTTCTTGCATCACAGCCCGATAAACCCGATGGAAATGAAAGGGTGAAAAACAAGCAATTTCAGCCAGATGGTTTAGATCCAACGGCTCATCCAAGTGATCTTGAATATAATCCAGAACCCGCTCAAGCCGGGCTTGATATTTCACCAATTGCACACGCTGGTTCATCAAAGCAATCCTTAAACCTTAGAGTTTTGTTTCAACAACCAAACCATAGAGCAGCCCTACTTGATAAATCTTGCGAAAATAACATTACCAATTGATCATTCTTGCTTACGAATAGAACCGAAGCCTTGAGAAGGGCCTTAATTTCCATAGCAAGCCATTAAAAAAACGCTCACCTCATTTCAAGGTGAGCGTTTTTTAAGTCAAAGTTTTCGTGCAACTATCTGGCTAATTCATCCAATTGTCCAACAGCCACAATCAATTTAGACAACCCAACATCACCACCAGATAAAATCTCTCCAATCGCAGATTGGGTGCGGTTTAATATCACCTCATGGTCTAGGGCCCACGCGTCAAACCCATCTCCATGGGCACCAATGCGTGTCGCCAACAAC
>JANQQH010000448.1 GCA_028285025.1 Hyphomicrobiaceae bacterium
CCAGAGCAACAAAGCCTGGAGAAAACTCATCCAAGATATAAACAGGAATGATCGGGTGCCCGCGTTTAACTGCCGCTTGCAACGGGCCATGATCAGCCAAACGCAGATCATTACGAAACCAAACAATCGTCGGGCCTTGTTTCAAACTGATCCCTCCCAGAGCCGCTTTAACGCACCACGTGCCAAGTGCCATTAATTTTTGACCAAAATTGCCCCGTCAAAATCACTTTACCCCCATTGCCATAACGATAATAGACCCGAATCGGCGCTTCGCCATCCCTTTGGGTCACCCGCATGATGCGCCCATTGTCAAACGGCACAATGATCAGTGAGCGCAACGGTTCCACCGTGCCCTTCTTAATAATCTCTTGACGATAGACCCGGCGCTCCAACCCTTCGCGCCCGGTCAGCACTTCCATGTCATGAAACAAAGGCGCCTCTGTTTTGCCAATGACGGCAAGGTCTTTGGCAACAAACGCGGCGTGCAATTGTTTGACAGCCAGCTGGATCTCTTGGCTGTCATGAAACGTAGCCAAGCCTTCCAGCCACTGCCAGGCTGGCAAACCTTTAACTTGAAACACCGTTTTTTCAGAAGCGGCCTGGTTTATATGAAACAGTTTTTCACGCTTCACATCACCGGCTTGTAATGTGACCTCTAACTCAGCCAACAAATCCGGTTGGGTCTTGCTATTTGGTTGACTGCTGGTAACAAAAAGCGTGTTCTTTCCGTTTTTTAACCACGGGGTCAGCGCAATGGTGCTTTCTTGCAGTGTGTCACCAGCCTCATGATAACCAATAGAGATCCCATTTAAGATAATGCTCCCCTTTGCATTACGTGCGGTTAAGTGCAAATCATAAAGAGAAAAGGGCCGTGCTAAGGTCTCAAGATCACGTTTTGGCTTGGTGAACAGCATCAAAGCCGCCACGCCGCCAAACAAAAGCACCAAAGTCATAAATCGCTTGGTGTTAAATTGATCTCGGTTGAAGCGCATAACTTGCTTTTAAAGCAATTTCACCCCAGCGAAAAGCAACTTGACCTTATAATTTACAGATAAATCAAAAGAAGAGCAGGACTAGTCTTTACCAAGCCCTAACCGGGACAGTCCCATAGGCATAGGTAATTCTGAGGTTTTACGGTCAAGCTCTTTATAGGCATCATTCAAACACTTATAGCTGGAATCCAAATAATCCAAAATTTCATGAAAATTCTTCAATTGCCGCTGATAAGCCGCTTCAATCGTGTCCGTATCAGCGTCTCGCGCCACCCCGAGCACTTCATAAGGATCAGACTTCAAGATCCGTTTCAATTTGTCTGAAAAGCCTTCCTTTTCCGGCACTTTCATCGGGCGAATGGAACGCATGCTGTCTTTGGAAATATAGTGCATTTCCCCATCATAGGTTTTCAGTTCAAGAAACTGATTAAGCCCATTTAAAATCACGGCCAAGCCGCCATCCATTGGGGCTTCAATCTCACCTTTAAGAACGGTGCCATCATCCATAACCATCTCAACCAACAAGCAGGTTTTTTGCGGTTGTTCATAAGAAGGCGTTAACTCAAACATAGCGTATACAGCTTTCTGTTTCACATCGAAACGTTGGTTCTGTCATTGCCAGAGTTAATGCAGCTTTCTTGCCAGGGACAAAACAACCAATAGATTTTTACCATCTAACTCGTTTTTTAGTGGTATTTACCTGATTTTCATGCTAATTGGCCGCTTTCTCAAACAATTTTACCGGAAAGAGGCGTCCCCATGACGTTGCGGAACATCGCCATTATTGCCCATGTGGACCATGGCAAAACATCCCTGATTGATGTGCTAT
>JANQQH010000450.1 GCA_028285025.1 Hyphomicrobiaceae bacterium
GAACGGGAACGGGAACGGGAACGGGAACGGGAACGGAAACGGAAACGGAAACGGAAACGGAAACGGGAACGGGAACGGGAACGGCAACGGAAACGGCAACGGAAACGGCAACGGAAACGGCAACGGAAACGGAAACGGCAACGGCAACGGAAACGGGAACGGAAACGGGAACGGGAACGGAAACGGGAACGGCAACGGTGGTGATGACGATGATGACGATGATTGATCACTCATCTTAACTCAAAAATCACTTTTCAAAGAATAAAACACTTTAATTTAGGGCAAAAGAAAAACAGCAATGAAACGCATCACAACACATATGAGTGTGATCATCTTTATTGGTCTCATTGCTCTTTCAGGTCTTGCAAGCATTATCGATAAATCGTTAGGTGATGCCCGCTTTAAACTGAACAAAGTCAATGCCAGCGGCGATATCGTTTTAATCGCAATCGATGCAAAATCACTGCAAGAAATAAAGAAGTGGCCCTGGCCACGCTCTTTACATGCAAACTTAATTGATAAGCTACAAAAAGCCGGCGCCGCTGAAATTGCTTTTGATATAGACTTTAGCGCCACAACCACTGATAAAGAAGACCAGGCGTTAGAAGAGGCACTAAAACGTGCAAACGGCTCGATCATCTTACCCACTTTCAAGCAGGTGCAAAAAACATCACAGCAACAAGAGGTAATCTACACCTTGCCGTTAAAACGGTTTCAAGATCACGCTTGGTTGGCAACTGTTAACATCGTACCTGGACGCAACGGACAGATTGAAAAAATGGCTTATGGCCACATCATTCAAAAAGAATTTGTGCCCAGCTTTGCGGCCATGCTAACAGGCAAATACCAACCCAATGCCCATGACTTTTTTATTGATTTTAGCATCAACGCAAACTCAATCCCCGTCTTTTCATTTGTCGACGTTTTAAACGACCGCATAAAATCAGAACTTCTAAAGGGAAAAAAGATCGTCATAGGCGCAACAGCAACTGAGCTGGGCGACAATGTTTTTGTTCCCTCTCAAGGACTGATCGCAGGCCCAGTCTTACAAATTTTAGCCGCTGAAACCATTCTGCAGAATCGCCAGCTCCGCAAAACAAAACCCATCATAACATTATTAGGACTACTGGTAATTGCTTTTTTGATTTTAAATTTTACAAAAAAAGTAAGATTGGCTGAGCGTCCCTACCTGTTTCTATTAATCGCTTTAACAATCGAAACACTAGCTGCCTTATGTCAAATCCATAATAATTTGATTTTCAATACAGCCCTATGGCACATAACCTTGCTAGCCTATTTCACCTTAATCCTCCTGCAAGAAATCGATTTTCGCAAAGTCGTTGCCAAGATGATGCGCTTAAAGTTAGCAACCACCCAACATATGTTTGAACAAGTGTTTAATGATAGCTTTACAGGCACCATCATATCCAACCAGGATGGCATTATCCAAGCAGCAAGCAAAACAGCAAATTACTTATTAAAAATAGAAGAAGGCAACTCTCTTGTTGGCCAACATTTTAAAACCATTTTTCCAAATGAAATCGTCCTTGCTGCACAAAAGCTATTGTCACAAGCCAATCAAACAAATCTAACCAACCATTATTCAAGCAAAATACAAATTCATCCCGAAAAAGGAGAGCCAATAACACTTGAATATATTATCACCCTCTCATCTGTGCTTTTAGATCAAACCTCCCCGCAGAGCAAAAAACATATTCTTTCATTTTCTTTTCAAGATATAACAGCTCGCGATAAAGCTGAAACCGCACAAAAAGATGCAATAGAAGCAGCAAACCAAGCCAACAAAGCCAAAACAGAATTTCTTGCCACAATGAGCCATGAACTTAGAACACCACTCAATTCAATCATTGGCTTTTCAGATATCATCCAAACCTGTTCAACTGATCAAGAAAAAAACACTGAATTTGCCAAAGAAATTAAAACAAGTGGAGAGCAATTATTAAAAATCGTCAACGATATTCTCATGCTCTCAAAAATTGAATCCAAATCTTTAGCGCTTATGACAACCCCCAACTCACCCTTAGAGATGATAAAAAAGGCGGCAGCCAGCAGCACGCAAGCATTCAAAGATCAAAAACCAAACTTTATTTTTAGTCATCCAAATGATCTACAAGATCTAAATGTCGACCTTGTCTTATGCGAACAAATGCTCATAGAGATTTTCTCAAATGCAATTAAATTTTCTCCCAACAACGCCGATATAAATGTTGCCTTTGGACCAGATCCTTCAGGAGAATTTCATATCAGCATCACTGATCATGGCTGTGGGATCTCAAGACAAGAAATAGAAAACATCTTTGCTCCCTTTTACCAAATTGATAGTGCCAATAATCGTCAATTTGAAGGAACTGGTTTGGGGCTAACCAAAGCAAATGCCTACATGAAGTTGCATAACGGTAAAATCAAAGTTGATAGCACTCTTGGACATGGCACAACCTTCCATCTCACCTTTCCCAAAACGTGCTTATTGCAAAAAAATAAAGTTACGAACATTGCCCAAAGCCCTCAAAGGTTACGCAACAGCGCGTAAATTATAAAAACCCACCAAACATCTATTCAAATTTGGCATTTATCAAAAAAAGCATTACATATATAGTTACTAACTGTAGACCAAAAAATCATAACCAACTGGTAACAGTTGACACTAAAAAAAGTGATGCAAAAAACAACAAAACAAAAGTGCATTTAAAATTTATATTGATCGCAACGGCTCATGACTGAGAAACAACAAACCAATTTGTGGAAAAGCAAACACCGTTCTGGCTGCCCAATAACCTGTACGCTTGAACTTATTGGAGACAAATGGTCTCTGCTTTTAATAAGAGACATTATTACCGGTAAACATCGTTACGGTGATTTTGAAAACTCACCAGAACAAATCCCAACAAACATACTTGCTGATCGTCTGAAACGTTTGGTCAATAATTGTGTTCTTGAAAAAGTACGTTACCAAGAACGCCCGACACGCTATGCCTATAAATTAACTCCCAAAGGAGCAGAGCTAATTAAGGTTCTTCAAGCGCTGGCAAGTTGGGGTGGAAAACACGATCATGGCAATTGGCAACCTCCTGAGTTTTTTTGGAAGTTAACAGCTAAAAAAATATTACAAAATCAACACGCCAGCATACAGACTTTAATGATGCATAAAGGGACACCAGAGTGATCCACCCCCCCCTTCCCGCACAAACACAAAACTCCGCGCCGACCATTATATTAAGTGAACCTCAATTAGGGGAAAACATCGGCACCGCGGCCAGAGCAATGGCCAATTTTGGCTTAAAAGAATTACGCCTTGTTAATCCGCGTGACACTTGGCCCAATGAAGCCGCTGAAAAGGCAAGCGCCAATGCCATTGATGTAGTTAAAAATGCAACCCTTTTTGAAAACCTGGAAGACGCAATTGCGGACCTACACCACATATACGCAACCACTGCCCGCCCTAGAGAAATGGTAAAACCTGTTTTAAGCCCAGAGTCTGCCGCAACACTTATTCACGAAAAACAAAAACATAACGCCAAAACAGGTATCTTGTTTGGCCGCGAAAAATCAGGCTTAACAAACACCGAAATTTCTTTTTGCGACGCTATAATCATCGCTCCAGTTAATCCCAACTGCGCCTCTTTAAATTTAGCCCAAGCTGTGCTTTTAATGGGTTATGAATGGCTAAAACAGGCTGAAACAAACTCCCTTGGTCGAGAAACTCAATATGATGGGCCGGCACAAGAAGGAACCTGCTACAAACACGCAAGCCCGGCAACAAAACAAGAACTTACCGCATTATTTACCCATTTAAAATCTGAATTAGAATTATCAGGATTTTTAAGAACTGTAGAAAAGACGCCACAAATGATGCGTAATATAAGAAATATGATTATAAGAATGCAACCCACGGACCAGGATGTGAGGACAATGCGAGGGATTATTGCATCTCTTGCAAACAGGGCCTATAAGGCCCCTGAAAGAAAATAGATAATATGTGATAATTTGGCAAATGATGCCTTGTGCCTTAGTTATGTCTATTTTTTACTATTGCGATTGCCATTATTCATGATAGCGTGGGAACCCATGACTGGAGAGGCTTTTTAAAAATGATAATGCGTTGTATTAAGCAATTAAGTGTGCTGTTGGTGAGCTTGATTTTAATGACTGGCATAGCTTGTGCTCAAGACCAGAAAGACAAGCAAGCAGCAAAACCGCTAAAAGACAAAACCGTCAAAATTTTGATGAAGTATGCACTCAGCCTTATGCCTGAGGTTTATACCGGTCCTGATGGTAAAAAAATAACCATTAACAAAAAGAAGCCCAAAGAAGTTTTAATTCCCCTTGAAGACGCCAGCCGGATTATTGTTGTAGGTAACCGCTCTGCCAAAGCACAAAATTGTGATTTAAAAGTCATGCAAACCCTTAATCACAATGCCATGGTTAAATATGAAACCGTGTTTAAAAATTGGACTGACAAGCAAAAACTATTCATTAATCAACTGCATTTGTTCACAGTTCTCTACATGACTGGCAATGTCAAATTTGGAGAAAAAGCCCCTGATAAAAGCAAGCAAATCAAACCACCAAAAGAGTCTGAACTTGAAAGCAAATATAAATGCTCAGATGAAGAACGCCAGAAAGTCTCTGATAGCATTGATGCTTACTTAGAAAGTGTAAAACAATTAATCACTGAAGAGCTAAAACGGCGTAAAAAATTAGGCGCCAATGAAAAAAAAAATGAAGAACTAAAAAAGGCACAAAAATAACGTTTGGATCAAAAAAACGCTCCTCTCAGTCATGATCTGCCATAATTGGATTTTTATTGACAGTTCAAGATGATATGCTTATAGAGTTTCTCCAAAGGCGAGTTATAAAGCTCGCCTTTTTATATGGACTTGTGTTTTAACCCGTGATGCAAAATATCTCCAAAGATTTTGGCATCTGTCTGCTATAGCCTTAAAGTCTAAAGCCGTAGGAGGGTTCTTGCACTTTCAAACACAAAATTTGGAGCATTTAAATGTCTAAACGCATTAGCGCAAAATATAAAATTGATCGCCGTATGGGCGAAAATATCTGGGGGCGCCCCAAAAGCCCTGTGAACCGCCGTGATTATGGCCCAGGTGAACATGGCCAGCGCCGCCGGGCAAAATTATCTGACTTTGGCTTGCAATTAAGAGCAAAACAAAAGCTCAAAGGCCATTATGGCAATATTTCTGAAAAACAATTTAAAGCCATTTACAAAGAAGCGGACCGCATCAAAGGCGACACGGGTGAAAATCTTATAGGCTTACTTGAGCGCCGCTTAGACGCCATTGTATACCGCGCAAAATTTGTCC
>JANQQH010000451.1 GCA_028285025.1 Hyphomicrobiaceae bacterium
ATCCAGTCTTCACCAGTAAGGCTATAGCCATCATGAGACAGGCTCAGTAAACGATGATGAATAAGACCAAATTGTTTTTTATAACCATCATGCGAGCCAATGATTTTGACCTGGTCATCTTTTGTCTCATAAACCGCCTGCACATGCTCGGGCCCTGAAATAAGACTTGGCACCTCACTTTGGGGCATGTCAGTATCATGAATAAAGTGGGCTGAAGAGCGGTTGTTAATGGTCAAGGTCGAATGAGACACCGTTGCTCTGGCATTATGCGCCATGGTTTGAAAGGCTGGCGGGGCTGCTCCGCAATTAACAATCACCGGGCATGTCCCAGAAGACATCTCAAAAGACAAACAGCCAGCATGTCCCTTTTGGCTCAACTCCAACGGCGGAGCACTTTCCCCGTCCATCAACACAACAACATTGCCCTTTTGCAAACGATAATAGCCAGAACTATGAGCGCGCTCTAGCGGCGTGTTGCCCACATCATCATAGGCCATGGCTGTGCTGAGCGTATCTGGCAACGTCGTGCCAGAGCCATTAAACCGGCTCAGCAACCCATCACCCAGCCGCATATAATGGATCATCGGTAACATACGATTAATCGCCTCTACCAGCGTTTCAGGCGGGGTTATATTCCGGCTAACAAAACATTGTTTTAACGGCAAAAGGTCCAGCAAAATGCTGGCAAGAACAGAGTTGTCGCGTGAGATATGCCCACCATCGGGAAGGATTTGTCGGTCAAGCTCAGCACATAATAGTTTAACCTGTTGTTCAGCAAATTTTTCTTGGTTCGCCACACACAGCCCGGCAAACACCAAAGCAATCAGGCACACCAGCCGCGGCATGCCCTTGCTCGCATGCATGCCGGACATGGACAAATACCTCATATGATCATCAATACTGACCATCATATTCAGGTAGGTTTTTTCATCCACCTCGCGCAGCAAAAAATTAGAATAGCTCAGCCAGCAGATTAACCGTCGGCCAGCCACATCTGGTTCCCAAGGCAATCCTTTTTGTTTCTTAAAACTATTGAGCCAATGCTCAGTTAATTCCATGGCTTGTTCAAGCGCCCGCTCAGAGCGCGCTGCGTGCAAGTTACGCACCCAGTTAAAACTGTGTAATTCTTTCGCCCAGCTTAAATTTGGCGGCTCAACATGAAAAGGCGAGCGCCCCTCTAACAATATTGTGGCCCCAGCCAATCCAAACTGGCCCATATCAAGTTCAATAGAAAGGCTAGGATCAGCTGTGCGCAAATCGCGTGGCACCAAAAGCAAACGGTTCACGTCACCAGTGTCATAAAGCCAACGAAACAATGGCGAGCGCTTAAATCCAAGCGCAACATCACGTTTGGTCTTTTCAAACGAGGACAATGAAGAAGGTGATCGACTAAACAAATTTGCCATACGAAATTTCTAAAGTGTTACTTATTAAGTTAGTGACGCACCGTGCCTTAACTTCCATGGTTAGACTTTGGCATTCTGAAATCGCTTGTCAAGGATTTCACTTGCGCTCCGCGTCCTTGACAAGCGATTTCAGAATGCAAAAATCTCACCATGGAAGTTAAGGCACACTCTAGGCTCGGTTCGTTTTTTAACATATTAACGAGCGAGCGATAAATATACCATCTAAAACAAGATGATGGATATTTTGCGGCCTCCCCTTACTTAACTGAAAGACGAGCGATAAAAAATCCATCCATTCCAGCCAGTTCATCTGTTAATTCATCGCAAGAAGGCGGCGAGTAAAAGGGCAGAAGCCTGATATCCCCATGATCAGTAAGCCATTGCTTTTGATCATATATTTCATCACTCTGAAAAGGAATGCGCTCAACGTGAGGGGTGTCTTTTAAAAAACGCTCAATCTGCTTCTCGCCTTCTTCAGGCTCTAACGAACAAGTGCAATAAATAAGCTGCCCCCCTGGTTTGACAAACTCAACAGAGCGTTCAAGCATCTTTCTTTGTAATTTTGCTAAAGATGTGATGAGTTTCTCATTGCCCCGATGCAGAATATCCGGGTGACGACGAATGGTGCCCGTTGAAGAGCAAGGCGCATCTAACAACACGCAATCAAATTTCGTTTCAGGTTTAAAGTCTAAAACATCGCCCACAACAACTTCAGCAGACAAAGACAAGCGCTGTAAATTTTCTTGCAAACGAACAAGCCGCTCTTTTGACACATCAAGAGCTGTAACCTCAGCGCCTTGCTTGATCAAAGCGCACGTCTTGCCCCCCGGTGCCGCACACAAATCCAACACACGGATCTTGTCTAAGGGACCAAACAATTGAGTTGGCAAAAAGGCCGCAAAATCCTGCACCCACCAGGCCCCTTCATCAAACCCGGGCAACGCACTCACAGCCCCCTTTGGGGCAAGCCGCAAACAATCGCCTGGTAATCGCTTGGCAGACAAACAGTCCACCAGATTTTCAGAAGCTTCCTTTGCAATAATGTCAAGAGCAGCCGGTTTTAAAACTGATTGGGCAATCAACTGAGCTCTCTCAGTGCCATAATGCTTTTGCCAACGCTCATATAAAAAGGAAGGAATGTTCCGCTTAGTCTGGCAAGGTTTGGCCAGCAAATCATGCCCCTGTTCAGAAATTCGGCGCAAAACAGCGTTCACCAATTTTGCCAAATGCCTAGATTTGTCAGATTGCTTTGCCTGGCGCACCGCCATGTCAATCACCGCATGGGGCGCGATATTAAGCAATAATAATTGCGCCGCCCCAATGATCAATATCTCTTGCACCTGGGATTTAACTTGCAAGGGCTTTTGCAAAAAATGATCAAGCACAAAGGTCAAGTCACCCTTGTAACGCAAAGCTGCTAGCAACATGGCCCGCGCAAAGGCCCGGTCACGTGCCTCAAGAGCGCGCCATTTCGGGTCTTGTTCTGCGCGTGCAAAAACATCATCTAACAAGGCGTGGGCGTGCACAATCTCAAACAACCAAGACGCCGCAAATTGCCGGGCCACAAGCCCGTGAACTGTCTTTATCTTTTTATGTGAAGGCGTGCCCACGCCAGCTTAATCTTCTGTCTCAGGTAACATGCCAAGCGCTGCCATATAAGTTGTAAGCACCGCTTCTTCTTCTTCTCTGACATGCGGTTCTTGTTTGCGAATCTTCAAGATCGCCCGTACCGCTTTCAAATCAAAGCCCATTGTTTTTGCTTCTGCAAAAACTTCTCGAATATCTTCCGAAATCGCTTTTTTTTCTTCTTCTAAGCGTTCAATCCGTTCAATAAAAGCACGTAAATGTTCTCTCGAACTACCCTCAAAATCCATCATAATTCAATCATAACTTTCAATTAGAGCGTGTCTCCCAAAAGTGGAACCCGGTTTTGGGCCCAAAGACACGCTTTTAAAAAAGAGCGTGTCTCCCAAAAGTGGAGCCCAGTTTTAGCAATAGCGCGTATGCTGGTCTCATACTCAAGCGCCATTAAGAAAGACAAGCTAAAATAAAAGATTAGAGCATTTAATCTATAACAATTAAAATAGATTGGCCCTAACCGATTAATCAAACCGGCAATCTAATTTGCTTGAGCAACTGAGGCAAGACCTGTTTTATAGCTTCACAAAGTTTTTCATATTTCCCAAAGCGTCAGTTTACCAATCTTCTCTAACAAAAAACGATAAAAACGCGAAACTTTGCAGGCCGCAAACTTTATTTTGGATAGAACAGTTAAAAATATAAGATTTATCTTCCACACCATTATCAGGCAAAAAGCAGCAATAAGAGTTCATAGAAATCCTAAAATTAACCACAGGCGCAATTTCCATACGGCTTGCGACCAAGTTAAAAGTGCTCAAATTGATGATAGCTAACAAATCCCAAAAGCTAAAACAAAACCACCCCATCAAACACCCTGGATCGTCTATGGACACGAAATAAAACCCAAAACTTTGTGCCAAAATGTTAATCTAAGATTTGTAAATCTCGCTCTGGAAAACTCAAGCGGCGCCGATTTAAGAGGCGCTAAATTATCAAGAACTGATCTGCATATTGCTAATCTCATCAGAGTTAATCTCTCAGGTGCCAATCTGAAGGGCGTAAAATGAGAATTTTCTAGAACCATGCAAGCTGATATCAGCTATGTCCAGCTCACGGCATTAAATTTTGATGCTGCCAAAATTTATAGAATCCAGATAGATGGAACCAAAATCATCAAGACAACAAAAAAGAGCTGTGATATGTATAGTTCTGGCACCCCATCAAATGCAAAATCTCTTATCAAAACCAAGGATAAAACGGTATATTAGCCTCATGGAAGACTGTGGATTTACATTCGAGCATACATATACAAAATTACCTGAAATCTTTTTCACACGGCATGATCCAGTGCCAGTTGCCACGCCCAAGATTGTCATCATAAACCAAGAGCTTGCTTGTTCAATGGGGCTCGACTTTTCTGGTTTAAGTGAGAGCGATAAAGCCATATTGTTTGCAGGAAACAGATTGCCTGAAAATGCAAAGCCTTATGCTCAGGCATATGCAGGGCACCAGTTTGGACATTTTACCATGCTTGGTGATGGGCGCGCCATTGTCTGGGGGGAGCACATCACCCCTGATAATAAACGACTGGATGTGCAGTTTAAGGGAGCCGGCCGCACGCCCTACTCACGTAGTGGGGATGGCCGAGCAGCACTTGGTCCAATGCTGCGTGAATATATTATTTCTGAAGCGATGCACGCCCTTCATATTCCCAC
>JANQQH010000100.1 GCA_028285025.1 Hyphomicrobiaceae bacterium
CGTTGAATTGATAGACTTATGAAACAAATCATTGAGTTAATAAAAGAGTGGGCTTTAAAGGTTTTAAATTTTGGCATCGTTAGCCAGAATGAGATCGTAAGACGCCAACAGCGATTTACAAATATGGCGGCCTATGTCACGGCCTTTAACGCTTTGCATCACTTGGTTGTGAATGCCTTTTATAATTTTTGGCCGCTGCTTCCGGTTAACATTTATAATTTTCTGATTGCTATGGGCGCTTTGTTGTTACCGTTTGGTCATCGCCATGGGGATTATTTAGCAGGATTTTTACTGGCTATGATGATCGTCGTTGGTAATTTTTTCGTGGTGATGGCTTTTGGTTTAAACAGCGATTTGCATATTTATTACACGTTGGCGGGATGTTTTATTTTTATGGTTGGGGTGACCAATTTAAAACTCTTTTTGGCAATGTTTTTATTTGCGTTTTTCGCGCTTATTGGTGTGTTTTTCTTCGCTAGCGAGCAAGGCTTTTTGATGATTGAGGACCAAAGTTTTCGTCGTGATTTGGCCATGCAAGCCTTTGTGAATGCTATTATTATAAATGCGCTCCTTATTTTTTATGCTTTGAGTTTGTTGGATAAGGCAGAGCGCGCTTTGGCCCATGAGTACCAGCGCTCAGAACGATTGTTGACAACGATTTTACCAGTGCCGATTGCTCAGCGGTTAAAGTCAGCACCAAACCAGCGCATAGCTGATAGGGTTGAAGATGCCAGTGTTTTGTTTGCTGACTTGGTTGGTTTTACCAGGGCTTCACACACTGTGCCGCCAGAAGATGTGGTGGCTTATTTAGATGATTTGTTTTCCACTTTTGATGGGCTTTGTGACAATTATAGTGTTGATAAAATCAAAACCATTGGCGATGGATATATGGCTGTGGGAGGCTTGCATGATGCGGGCGGTGCTCGTGCGATAGGGTTTTTGGCACTGGATATGATTGAGGCGATGAATGGGCGGTCTTTTTTAGGGTTAGAGTCTCTTTCTTTGCGTATTGGTATTCACCGTGGTCCGCTTACAGCTGGGGTGATTGGTGATCAGCGGATGTCTTATGATGTGTGGGGCAGCACGGTAAATTGTGCAGCGCGGTTGGAAGCGCATAGCTTGCCTTCACGTATTCATGTTAGCGAAGCTTTTATGGTGGCGGTGAGTGATACATTTCATTTTTCTAAATTAGATGTCACAGAGCTGCGCGGTGTGGGTGTGATGAGTACAGGGTATTTGTTGCGCCAGGTATAGGTTTAGGACCTAAGTAAATGGCTTTTATTTTGTTGCAGATTTTATGAGCAACAATATAAGAAAAAATATCATTAGTTTGATCATGAGGCTGGCCGTTAGTAAGGGTTTAAGTCTTCAGGTCGAATTCTGGAAAATTGACCGGCTATGGAGTTTAAAGCCGGTCAATTTTTATAGAGAGCCTGTTTTATCTTAGTAGTGGTTATAGTAGCGGCGTCCGCACCATTTACCCACTCTTACAAACCGTTTGATTTTACGGCCGTGGTAAGGGCTCCAAACCCAGACCTTTCGGTATTTTGGCTTGCAACGATAGTTGTAGTGATAGCCATAATGGTAGGGTTTATGAAAATGTAGTTTAAATTTTTTCTTGCCCCAGCCACCTGCATTTGCATCTGTGATGCCGGTGCTAAGTGCTGCCAAGATTATGGCTATGATTGCAAGGATTGGAAGGGCGATTTTTTTCATCAATGTGTTCATATTCGTATTCATTTTAAATCTCCATTTGATTGGCGTTTTGTTTCACGTTTTAAGAGATTTGCTATCTCTTGATGTTTGTAGGATAGTCTGAGAGGTTTTTATAGATGTGATATTTATCACATGTTGAAGGCGTGCTTATTTTCATCCCTGTTTTTAACTTTAGAGCCGTTGGTTCACATGGCTGTGAAGGAGAGCTGTTCGCAGCTCTCTTTTTTGCGGGCGAAAAACATATGTTTGTGAGATTGGATCACTTTTTTTGGTGATTTTGGCTGGTCTTTTCAACCAACTTCACCGGTGCGTGAGGTGCTCTTTTCAATTTCAGCTTTATCGATCATGTTATCTCCAACGCCGCCACAAAGGCTGGTTGTATTAACTCTTAAAGGAGACTTGAAATGAAAAATTTAATCGCATCTATCGTACTTGGTTTTAGTTTGGTTGCTGGTGTTGTTGCTGCGCAGGCTGAGCCTTCTGCAGCTGGTCAAGGATTTGCACCTACTGGTAGTTTTGTTGAAGGCAATTAGGATCAACAAATAAACTTCTGGCAGGTTTTTATGTTCCTCTTCCCTCCCTCTCCCTCTTATTCATAAGAGCCTGTGTTTCAGAAGGGTTTTATAGAGCGCCCCTTTTTTAAGGGGCGCTTTGTTTTATTGGGGCTTTATGAGATTTAAATCTTTGTCGGCCAGAGCATAAAGCAAATAGGTGTGAGCGCCTTGATATTTAAAGACCCCATATTTTGCTTGCTCGTATAGGGGGCGATGTCCTTCTTGGAAAAAGAAGCTGTTTGGTTGAATGGTGATGGAGCTGTTCCATCGCCTTGCTTTGGTATAGCGAATGGTAATTTCTTCGGGTTTTAAGGGTTGGCCATTCTCAAAGCTGACGAACTGGGCAATGCCTTGCTCGTTCGGGGCAATGATTAAGCGCCCGGTTTTGGTTTGCTCTTTTACAGTTTCTTTTTTGATCGAGCGCTCTATGGCAAAAGCCAAGCGCATGTAATCACCTTGCATGAGGGAGCGTGGGTCAACCGGGGCAAGCTCGACATAAACCGTTTGGCCGCCGCGCAAGATTTGTTCTTTTTTCCAAATATCATAATTGAGGCCAAGTAGCAGGCACAGACCGATGATTAAGGGCAATGTTTTTTTCATTGGCTCTCTCCTTGTTGGGTTTTGAAGAAATGTAGATAGGCCCAGACAACCAGTAAGGCGATGCCGTTTATTAATAATAGACCAGATTTTTCTAAGAGGGTGATGTTGAGCTGGAAATAATAGCTGATTAAAAAATAGATAAAACTTAAGATCCCAAGAACCAGTAAGGAGCGGTTGTATTTATAATATCCTAAGATAAGAATGATGAGTGCGGCCAGGATGTTTTGTGGGCCGTACAGAGCTAAAATGATTGTTAATGCAAGTGTTAGGATGATCAAGTCAGGGGATAATTTTGCTTGGTCTTTGGCAACCCTATAGGCGGTGATGAGAAAGCTTGCTCCAAGGCAGAGTTTGACAATGTATGAGGTGAGCTTTGATGTCAGGTTGTGCAAGCCGATGCTCATTTCAGGCCAAAGGGGGAGTAAAATACAAGTGAAAACGAGCAGTGAAAAAGCCAAAGGTTGCCAGGTTGCCTTTATGGTGTTGCTCAGCAATAACCACAGGGCGAGAGCTAACAAGGCACCATATAAGGGGCCATAGGCAAGTTCTGACAGGTAAGGGTTTTGGGGTTTGTAGACAAGACTTGCGAACAAAAACACTAAAGTTGTCAGGCAGGAAAAGAATTTATCGATGCTGTTATTGATCGTGAAATAGGTCAAGGCCGTTAAGAGCACCATGGTCCCAGTTAAGGCCCAAAAGATCTGGTCTGATTTAAAGGAGACCAGGGTGGCGACCCAATAACATAACAAAATTTTGCCTACAGCCGTTGCTGCCAAAATGATTTGTTGGGAAAGACTAGAGGGGTGGTCTGATTTTTTTGACGTCATTGAGAGGAAAATAGCTAGCCCTAAAGATAGGCCCCCGCAGATCAAAAAGCTCATTCCTTCATTCACATTGAGGATGCCCGCAACCATGAGTGTGGATAGTATCATGGCAGTGGCAAATAGTACGCCTATGGCGCTTAAGATTGCTATCAATAGGGACGGTGCCGGGTGTGCGCGAGATTGGTCAAGATAGGTCTGAATTTCAGTTTTGTTATAGTTGATTTGTTTTTGGTCTAGATGATCAAATAGCTCTTGGCTGGTTGATTGGGCTGTATTGGTCATTGCCCCTCTCCCATTTTGTGATGAGTTGTCTTCAAATAAGAAATAAGCGCTGTGAAAATAACGATTGTGATTATGCTGCCGATAAAGAGAGTTGCTGTTTCTCCTTGCGAATAAGAGGTTAAAAGTTTCAAAAGGGCTGTTTCCAATTGAATGGCTAACGAGATGATCAATAATGCATGGGTTATAAAGTCTTGCCATTTAAGCCGTGATAAATAGAACAAGAGCGCTTGGGCGGCGATGGTTGACAGCGCCACAAGTAACGGCCAGCTGGTGAAAAGATGGGGGTGGAAGATGCATTGGATGGATAAAATGCAAAGATTGATAATGAAGGCTAAGCATAGAATTCTTAAGGTCCAAGGGCCTTGTAGCCAAGAAAAGATTTTGCGGGCATAAAGCAGGCAGGCAAGGGCGGTTCCGTTTAACAGGGCATGCGCTGTGGGTATAGCTAAGGTTTCGTGTCTGGTTAACTGTAGGGTTTGCTCCATCCAGAAATGTAGGCCTAAGTTGGCAACGGTTAGCCACAGTGCCCAGTGGGCCGCAAATTTTGATAGACAGATCCAGGGTAATATCACCACAGCCCATACGGCAAATAGTTGCCAGGCATTGGCGCCTGTTTGGTAAGTTTGTCCGATCAGAGCCAAGAGCACGCCGACAAGGAAGCTTGCGGCCAGCATGAGGGTTTGGTTGATCAGTTTTGCTTTGAAGGGAAAGAGGCTGGCAATCAAACAGATCAAAATGGCGGCTTCTACAAGGGCAAATTGGAGCCATTTGCCTAAATCTTCCCAATTGTAGGCAAAGAAAAACATGATTGAGGCTAGGATTAGGGCTGTGCTCAAACCTAGGAACAGTCTTTCTATCCACAACTTCCATTGGCGTGGGCCTTGTAGGAAACTTTGACTGGCGCGTCTTGTCTCTTCATTGATCAGCTCGTGATGATAGAGCTGTTCTATCAGGTTTGGGGTTATGGGTTTTGAAGCTTGGCTCATATGCTGATCTTTTCTTTTGCTTGTTGTTGCAAGCTGACATAGTCGAGTTTGCCTGTGCCCAGGACTGGAATTTCGTAGTCTGACACGATGGTTTTGGGAATGGCAAGTTCTGATACGCCTTCTGTTTTCGATTTTTCAAGTAAATGGGCCCGCTCAATTGAGTGAGCGTTTGAGTATAAGATTAGTTGTTCCCCCTTTTTGGGGCAGGGCAGGGCGATGACAGCATGGAGATTTTCAGGCCAGTGTTTGTTGACGAATTGTTCTACAGCGGTCAGAGAGACCATTTCACCGGCGATTTTGGCAAAGCGTTTGGCGCGGCCCTTTATGGTGACAAAGCCTTCCCTGTCAAAGTTGATAATGTCGCCGGTATCATACCAACCTTGTTGAGGGGGCACGATCTGGCCTGGGTTGTCATGGAACATATAGCCTTTCATGATGTTTGGCCCCTTTACATAAAGGCGTCCGCCTTCTTCGATACCAGGGACTGGTTCGAGCTTATAGGTGATGCCTGGGAGCAAACGGCCAACGGTTCCCGGTTTGAATTCCATGGCTGTGTTGGTGGCCAAAACCGGTGAGGTTTCGGTTGCGCCATAGCCTTCAAAGATGCGGATGCCGAATTTATTCATCCAGAGGGTTCTGGTTTCTTCGCTGAGTTTTTCAGCGCCTGCAAAGACATAGCGGGTAGAGTAAAAGTCATATGAATGGGCTTTGGCGGCATAGCCTTTCAAAAAGGTGTCTGTGCCGAAAAGGATGGTGGAATTGGTGTCATAGACGGCCTCTGGCACAATGCGGTAATGCAAGGGCGAGGGGTAGAGGAAAATTTTAACCCCTGAGAGCAAAGGTAAGATCAAGCCGTCAGTTAACCCAAAGGCATGAAAAATTGGCAGAGCGTTAAAGACTTTGTCAGAGGGGGTGAAGTCCACCTTGGCGCTGATTTGGTAGCAATTGGACAAGATGTTTTTATGGCTCAGGCAAACAGCTTTTGGCACGCCCTCAGAGCCAGAGGTAAACAGGATGGCCGCGGTGTCATCTGGCCCCCTGTGTTTGACGCTAAACAGAGATGGCCATGTGGCTTTTAGGAGACCACTGAGTTTATCAAGGGTACCGAATTGGGGTTTTATGTCTTCAACATAAATGAGTTTGGTGTTTTTATTCAGTGCGATTTCAACTTCTTGCAAGCGGCCCAGATCAATAAAACGGCGTGAGGTGATGATGGTTTTTAGCTGGGCGGTTTTGGCAGCCGCGGTTAGGTTCTTAGCACCAGAGGTGAAGTTGAGCATGGCGGGGACGCGGCCAGTGGCTTGGAGGGCGAAAAAGCACGCGATGGTGCCAGCCGTGTTGGGCAGCATAAGCCCGACATTTTCCCCGACCTTGGTGTGGGCGCCAAACTTTTGGCCAAGAATATGACTGGCAGCAAGCAATTTTTTATAGCTCATCGGTGAGCGCTCAACATCTTCTATGATGGGGTGGTTTTTGCCGTTTCGTTTTGCCGCGTCGTTGAGCGTTTCAAACAAGGTGCGCTCGCAATCGCTGGTTTCAAACACCATGTTTGTCATAACGTCGTGTAAGTCGCGGCCAATTTGTTCACGTCTTTGACGCCCGGTCAGCGCTGGGTCTGAGTTGATTTTTTGTGGGGGCAGAATGGTGATGGTGATTTTTGGAAACAGAGAGAGACGCATTTTTCCCTTTAGTTTGGAAAAGAGACTGTATTGAGCGCCATCAATGCGAATGGGGAGAATTTCTGCGTCTGCATTGGCCGCGATCATGCCCGGGCCTTCATAGATTTTCATCAAAGCACCGGTCAGCGTGATGCGCCCTTCTGGGAAAATGACGCATTTTTTGCCGCCTGCGACTTGTTTGATTAAGCTTTTTAGAGCGATCGGGTTGGTTGGATCTATGGGGAACAGATCAAAAAGGGCAAAGGCTGGTTTGACCCACCACTTTTCAGCTATATGCGTATTGATGCCAAAGAGCGGGGTGTCTTTTAAAAAACAGCCTAAAATAGGGGCGTCGAGAAAAGAGGTGTGATTGGCAATGATCACCGCTTTGTCACCGACTTTGTCATAATTTTCAGTGCCTTTAATCTCGACCCGGTACAGGGTGCGGAATATGAAACGACCGATGGATTTGACCAGCTCTTGGGGCAGGAGTTTGCAGATGTAAATGGCGACAAAGGCGTTCATGATGGCGACAACGGTGAAAATGTCGAGCACATCAAAATTTGATTTGAGCATAAAGATGGCCAAAAGAGAGGCTGAGACCATAAAGGCGGCGTTGATGATGTTGTTGCCAGCAATGGTGCGCGATAAAGCGGCCTTTTCTGAGTGGTGTTGGACCATGGCGAACAGGGGCACGGCATAAAGACCACCAAAACCGGCAATGGCTAACAAGGCGAGCAAGACCCATGGGGCGCCAGACAATTGTAAAAACTCAGAGATTGAATAAAGGCTCTCTGGTTGGGTGATGGTCATTGAGTTTGACAACACCACCAGGCCAAGACTGGCGATGGTAATGGCTATGGAAGCAACGGGCACATATTTAGCAGTGATTTGACCGTTTAGGATTTTGTTGCACAAAAGTGAGCCAATCATGATGCCAATGGTAAAGGTGGCAATAAACAGGTTGGTGACTTGTTCGTCGGCAAAGAAATGATCCTTGGCCAGCGTTGGAAATTGGGTGAGGAAAATGGTGCCAACAAACCAGAACCAGGAAATGCCTAAAATGCTTAAAAATACGGTCCGTGATTTGGAGGCCAGTTTCATAATGTGCCAGGCTTCACCGACAAAGTTTGGGTTGATTTTAAGCTCTGGCGACGGCGCTGGGGCTTTGGGGATGTAAAGGCAGGCAAGAAAGCCGGCGATGGACAGAGCCAATAGGGT
>JANQQH010000494.1 GCA_028285025.1 Hyphomicrobiaceae bacterium
CGACTTAGGAAGAGATTGAAAAGGAAGTGGTTGGCTTAATCAGGGAAAAAATTGGCCCTGTGGCGGCGTTTAAAACCGCGATTACGATTGAGCGGTTGCCTAAAACGCGTTCTGGCAAAATATTGCGGAGCACAATTCGTAAAATTGCAGATGGGGAACCCTTTAACATGCTAGCAACCATTGATGATCCGGCCATTCTGGATGAGATTAAATCAGCAATGAATAGCCGCAATATTGGCTAATGGACTAATGATGTAATTTATGCCACTTGAAGGAAAAATAGCAGTTGTATCTGGTGGCGCTCAAGGCATTGGGCGTGCTTGTGCCCACCATTTTGCTGAAAATGGCGCCAAGATTGTTATTGCAGATATTGATGAGGATGCCGGCTTAACGGTTGTAAGTGAATTAAAAACCAAAGGTTTTGAAGCGCAATTTATTCATTGCGATGTTTCTGAGCGATTGGATGTTCACAACCTTTTTGCTGCTACCTTGGAAAGCTATGGGCAAATTGATATTTTGCTTAATTCAGCCGCTGTGAGAGATGAAAAGCCTTTTATCTGTTTATCAGAAGATGAATTTAGCACCATTATCGATATAAATTTAAAGGGGTCTTTTTTATTGGGCAAGGCGGCTGCCAAGCTTATGATTAAGCAGCAAGATAAAGAGTTAGCCCCTGGTACGATTATTTTCATCTCATCTATTCACACTGTGCTGGCAGAACCAAATGCGGTTGCTTTTACGGTAGCGAATGGCGGCTTGGGGCAATTGACAAAAGCTATGTCTCAAGCGCTTGCTCCTTATGGTATTCGGGTTAATGCAATTGGTCCGAGCAATGTGATGAGCCCTAAGCTTGCAGACATTACTAGAGATGATAAAAAACGGGAAAAAGCGTTGGAGTTTGCCCCGTTGGGCCGGTTTGGCAATCCGCATGAGATTGCTTCAATTGCGGCCTTTCTGGCCAGTGATGATGCCAGCTATATCACAGGGCAAACGATTTATGCTGATGGGGGTGCCTTGTCTATGCGCAGAGGTGCAGTGCCGCCTAACGAAGCAGATGATGACAGCGTTAGCTAGCAACACATAAGCAAAAATAATTGAAAATTAATCTTGGCCGGCTTTGTCAGGTTCTGATGGTGTTTCCCCAAACACACTTTCAACACTCACTTCGGTTTC
>JANQQH010000502.1 GCA_028285025.1 Hyphomicrobiaceae bacterium
TTAACGGTCTCCGATAAAGCATTGCCGTTCGCCGCGCTGTCTTCATCAACATTGGCAACGTAGAGCACGGGCTTGTTGGTCAACAGTCCCAAGCCTTTAAAAATAGGGCGCTCATCATCACTAATCACAGCAGCCCTTGCCGGTTTGCCATCTTGCAACACAGCCAAGACCTTATCAAGCACACTGAGTATGGCTTTGGCGTCTTTGTCTTGCCCCTTGGCTTTTTTCTCCAAGTTGGGGCGGCGCTTTTCTAAGCTTTCCAGGTCCGCCAGCATCAATTCCGTTTCCACCGTTTCCGCATCTGATAAAGGGTCAACCCGCCCCTCAACATGGGTGATGTTGTCATCTTCAAAACAGCGCAGAACATAAGCAATGGCATCCACTTCCCGAATGTTGGCAAGGAACTGGTTGCCAAGCCCCTCCCCCTTAGAAGCCCCTTTGACAAGCCCGGCAATGTCAACGAAGGTCAAACGCGTGGGCAAGATTTCTTTCGACTGGGCAATGGCTGCCAGTTGGTCAAGACGAGGATCGGGAACACTCACTTCGCCCACATTCGGTTCAATGGTACAAAAGGGAAAATTGGCCGCCTCAGCACTGGCTGTTTGCGTTAACGCATTAAAAAGCGTGGATTTGCCAACATTTGGCAAACCAACAATACCGCATTTAAAGCCCATCTTTACGTATCTCCTTTATCAGGGGGACCCCCTAACCATTTCTCCAATGCCGCGCCCAAAGCGCCTTTGGATTTGGTCTTTTGTTTTTCGCTTGGTTGTTTAGGTTTTTGTTTTTCTTTTGGATCTTCACTTTTGGGTTCTTGAGAAGAGCGAGCAGGGCGCAAATCTTGCCCCACTTTGCTAAGAAAACTGGAAAAGTCATTTGCCAGCAAAGGGGCCATATGGCGCGCAAGGGCCCGTAATAGATCATCAAGCCAGTCTTGATCTGCCTTTGCAAAATCTTTCAACACGTAATGAGGCACATCTTGTTTCAACTCTGGCCGACCAACCCCCAAACGCACCCGAACATAGCCATTGCCCATATGAGAACTAATAGATTTAAGCCCATTGTGTCCGGCATTGCCGCCCCCTTCCTTGACCTTCACTTTAGAAGGGGCCAAGTCAATCTCATCATGAAAGATGAAGATATTTTCAAGAGGGATTTTATAAAATTGGGCCGCTTCGCGCACAGCTTCACCAGAAAGGTTCATGAAGGTACCCGGTTTGAGCAATAGGCACTTTTGCCCCTCGATCAAACCTTCAGCTATCTGGCCTTTAAAGCGAGACCGCCAAGGCGAAAAATTGTACGCCTTGGCAATTTCATCAACTGCCATAAAACCGATATTGTGGCGATTGCGAGCATATTTGCTGCCCGGGTTGCCAAGTCCAACAAGGAGCTTCATCTCGGTCTCCTGACAAAGGCATGTTAAACACCTTTATTCGTTGTTTTCAGTCTCGCCAGCGCCTTCGCCTTCACCTTCTCCTTCAACTTCTTCAGCCTCGTCCTCATCTTTCTCGGTCGGACCAGCACCAGTAACGGTGACGATTGTAAAGTCACGATCGGTAATGGTTGAGGTCACACCCTCAGGCAGTTGAATGGCCGAAATATGAATTGAAGTGCCGATTTCAGCTTCAGACAAATCAATCTCAATCATTTCAGGAATGAGGTTTGGCGCACAAGTTAATTCTAACTCGTGGCGCACCACATTCAAGGCACCGCCGCGTTTCAAGCCTGGGCAAATATCTTCATTGGTAAAATGAACCGGCACAGAAACAGACACTTTTGTACCCTTGCCAATACGCAAAAAGTCGACGTGAACAGGTAAGTCTTTAATCGGGTCTACCTGGCAATCACGAGCAAGAACTTGCGTTTTTTTGCCATCAAGATCAATTTCAAACACTGTTGAAAGAAACAAGCCGGTATTAAGCTGCTTATAAACATCAACATAAGGAAGGGAAATAGGTTCAGGTGCTTTATTATCGCCGTAAATCACGCCAGGGACAAGCCCTTCGCGCCGTACAGCTCGAGCGGCCCCCTTGCCGACACGCTCACGCACCGATGCTTTAAGTTGAACAAC
>JANQQH010000508.1 GCA_028285025.1 Hyphomicrobiaceae bacterium
TTTCTGGCAACAAAGAAATCGATATCGGCTTGCCTTCTTGCCAATAAGACGAGATCTGCAAAATCGCCGGCCCGCTTAACCCCCGATGGGTAAACAACAACGCCTCGTCAAAATAGACATCCCCAAAAGAAACCCGGCTATCAACACCTGTTCCTGAAAAGCCTTTGGTTTGCCCCAACACTTTTTCATCAAACGTCAAAGGCACAAGGCCAGGGCGCGGGGCAACCACATTGATCCCAAACTGTTCCGCCACCTTATACCCAAAGCCGCTCGCCCCCATTTTCGGAATAGACTTGCCCCCGCTCGCAATCACCAGAGAGCTGGTTTCAATCTGCTCTGTTTGAAAACCCAAAACACCAAGAGAAACCCCTGTCTCGGTCTTAGAGATCTCACTCACCTGGCAGCCCAAAGCAACCTCAACACCCCCCATCTCCATTTGCGACTTTAAAAGACCGATGATGTCTTGTGCAGAATGATCACAAAACAACTGCCCCAACGTCTTTTCATGATAAGCAATGCCATAAGCCTCCACCAACTGGATAAAGTCCGCCGCGCTATAACGCTTTAACGCTGAGATACAAAAATGCGGATTGTTGGAGATAAACTGTTTTGGCGACGCATGAACATTGGTAAAATTACACCGCCCCCCGCCAGAAATGCGGATCTTCTCGCCCAAAGCCTTGCCATGCTCAATCAGCAAAACCTTGCGCCCCCTCTGGCCAGCCTGAGCCGCACACATCATTCCCGCCGCCCCGCCGCCAATAATCACCACATCAAATACCTGGCCCACAAACCTGTTCCTTTAAAAACAAAAAGGCCAGACAAAACTGCCTGGCCCTTATTTAAAATAAAATTGAATAAAGCCTACCGCGGTGCCAACACCATAATCATCTGGCGCCCTTCCAATTTTGGCTCCAGCTCAACTTTGGCGATCTCTTCCGTTTGCTCTTTCACACGCTTCATCAGCTCCATACCCAATTGCTGGTGCGCCATTTCACGGCCACGAAACCTCAAGGTCACCTTCACCTTATCGCCGCTTTCAAAAAACCGCATCATCGATCGCATCTTCACATCATAGTCATGAGTATCAATATTCGGGCGCAATTTAATCTCTTTCACGTCAAAAGATTTTTGCTTCTTGCGCGCCTCAGCCGCCTTTTTCCTGGCCTGATATTTATACTTGCCATAGTCCAGAATTTTCACGATTGGCGGGCTGGACGTGGCGGCAATCTCAACAAGATCCATGTTAGCATCCATTGCTTGATTGAGCGCATCCTCAATCGAAACAACACCAACATTTTCCCCTTCAACATTAATTAATTGAACTTCACGGTCATCAATCTCCTGATTAACCCGTGGCCCATCCTCTTTGCTTGGCGATGCCTTCATTGGTCGGCGTGCGATAGCTTTATCTCCTTATACTGTTTCTACCACTCACAAAATTCAAAAAAACAGACTTCATGTCATAGCAACGAAAGCCTGCCTTAAAAGATGATTTCCTAAAATAACAAGCTCCTTACCCACAAACAACAAGCAAAAGAAAATCATCAATGGCTATAGTGTAAACCCATTTAACTTTCAAGCAAACAGAGCTGTTATCGTCAAGAAAATATCAACCGTTTTGGTATTTTACAGCCCAACTGTGGCCCCTCACACACCCAATAGCTCGCTATAAACGTCTAAAGTTTGCTGTTTTAAAGTCTCAATTGAATATTTTTTGGCCACATGCGCGCGTGCCAAACGCGAATAAGCCTGCCTTTGTTCAACCGAAAAATCTTGCAAAGCAAGGATCCCTTGTCCAATCGCTTGTGGATCATGGGGAGGGACTGCATATATCCCTACAAAGCTTTGTCCGTTCTCATCCCGAATAACTTCAGGCTGGGCCCCCACTTCAGAAACAATCAGTGGCAACCCCATCGCCATACTTTCCGCCACAACACGGCCAAAGCTTTCTGGCTTGGAAGAAACTGCAAGCACAATATCACTAACAGCAAAAGCAGCCGGCATGTCAGCGCAAAAGCCAACGCATTTCACAGTCCCCTCAAGCCCCTCAGCTTTAATCTGATTTTGCAGCTCTTGATGATAGGCCTCATTGCCCTCAATCCCACCGGCCATAATCACAACAAGATTATTTAACTGCCCTTGCCGCTTTAATTCAGCCATGGCCGCAATAACATCGCTCTGCCCTTTTCGGCGAGAAAGCCGCGCCGGCTGCAAAATAATATGGCTGTCGTCATCAACACCCCATTGTTGGCGCAAAGCTTGTTGGCGCTCAAGACTAACAGAGTCTAAATTGTTTTTGTCTAAATCAACCCCTCTATAAATTGTCTCAATTCTTTTAATATAAGGCCCGTGAAATCTCTTAACCTGCTGGGCCGTATAATCAGAATTTGCAATCACCACATCCCCGCGTACCATCACACTATTATAAAACCGTTTCAAAAAAGTGCGCTGACTGTGTGCACCATGGTAAGTGGTGACAAACGCAACATTGGTTTTAAGTCG
>JANQQH010000516.1 GCA_028285025.1 Hyphomicrobiaceae bacterium
AACCAAGATTGGCTGTGGCAAGCCCAGCGTCTTCTAAAGCTTGCCACAGAGCAAACAAGTCCTCTTGCGCTACATGCCCAAGCACTAAATTTTGCTCATGCGTCACCCTGATTTCACCATAAGAATAACGATCAGCCAAATCGGCGACCAATTCCATTTGTTTATCAGTTGCATCCCCTGGAATGCCACCAAAAGGTTTGAGCGAGATATTGGCAATGGCGTAACCTGCTTGTTTATGGCGCGCCACATTGCGCTGAACCCACGCATTAAATTCTGGATTGTCAGCGCGCGCCGCCTGTAAACCTTTTGGGCCTTCTTCACGCTCTTCATAATCTGGTCCGGTAAAGAATTGAGCAATCCGCTCAAATTCACCATCCCGGGCACGCAAGCTTGGTTTATCAAGCCCTTCAAAAATTTCTTCAACCCGCGCTTTGAACTCTTCAGCGCCCTTTTCATGCACCAGAATTTTAATCCGCGCCTTATATTTATTATCGCGCCGCCCTTCTAAATTGTAAGCTCGCAAAATCGCCACCAAATAAGGTAATAGATCATCCTCGCTGACAAACTCACGGATCTTTTTGCCAACCATAGGTGTGCGCCCAAGCCCGCCGCCAACATAAACGGTAAAACCAATCTCACCCGCCTCATTCTTAATCAGCTGAATGCCAATATCATGAAACGCAATCGCGGCCCGGTCATTTTTAGCACCGGTAATGGCGATTTTAAATTTACGTGGCAGATAAGAAAATTCAGGATGCAAACTGGACCATTGCCGCATCAATTCCGCATAAGGGCGCGGGTCAGCCACTTCATCCGCGGCCACACCGGCCCATTGGTCAGAGGTGACATTACGAATGCAATTGCCACTGGTTTGAATGGCATGCATGCCAACATCAGCCAAATCATCAAGAATATCGGGCAGGTCTTCCAGTTTTGGCCAGTTATATTGAATGTTTTGCCGCGTGGTGAAGTGGCCATAGCCCTTATCATATTTGCGGGCAATCCTCGCCAATTGGCCCAGTTGCTTGGAAGACAAAGTTCCATAAGGCACCGCCACACGCAGCATATAAGCATGCAATTGCAAATACACCCCATTCATCAAACGCAAGGGGCGAAATTGTTCTTCGGTCAATTTGCCAGAAAGGCGCCGCTCTACCTGATCACGAAATTGAGCCGCCCGTTCACGGACAAATTTTTCATCAAAATGGTCGTATATATACATGAGACAATATCTCTTAAAAGTTCAAAATGCTTAATTATAGTCAATCGAAGGGCCGCTAACACGTATCTTTTCGCGAATATGGTCTGGCTGCAAGTTGCCTTGGCTATCTTTGACCACAACCATCGGGTAAACATCGATAACCATGTTTTCCTCAACCGCTCTTTGCGCCCTTTGTTCCAGCACCTCAACCTGTTGCGCGTCCGTGGCAACAACCGCCATTTGCAAGTCACGCGACCAGTTGCCATCCTCAGCCATAAACACCACATCACCGTCAACCAAAGATTGTCCAGTAAAGACCTGATCCCCTTTTAATTTCTTCGCCATAAGATAATCTGTTCTCTAATCTTTTTATTATAATAATAGCTCTCAACTCACTTGCCGATTAAGCGGCACCACATTACTAGCTTCAAACTGCTCAAGGTTTGTCGCCGGCATCAACCCCATATCGTCATAAGACAGACCAACAAATAAAATCGACGGCCCATTAATCTCAAACCCTTCCACAGCTTCATGCAGGTGTTTTAACGGGGTGGCAAACAGGCGCTCATTTTTGCAGCTGGCATTTTCAACAATGATCACATTGGTGTCCATATCAGCCCCTGCGGTTTGCAAGCTCTTCACAATTTCTCCAGCTAACCTCACACCCATATAAATAGCAAACGGGCGCCCCGCCTTCATAAACGCTATAACATCACTGGAGACAATCTGATCTTTAGTCGCTGCGGTAATAAACGTGATTGAGCGATGCTGCCCACGAAAGGTTAGCGGCAATTGAGCCGCTGCGCTAGCTGCTTGTGCGGCACTAATGCCAGGCACCACATCAACATTAATACCCATTAACTGGCAAGCTGCTAATTCTTCTTGAATGCGGCCAAACACATTTGGGTCTCCGCCCTTCACACGGACAACCCGCGCGCCAGACAAAGCCTCGCGAACCAAAATTTGGTTGATCTCTTCTTGTGGATGCGACGGGCCGCCAGCTTGTTTGCCAACATGAATGCGCGTTGCATCACGCCTGGCATAATCAAGTACTTGTTGGTTAACAAGCCGATCAACCACCAACACATCAGCCCCTTGCAAACAATGCAATGCTTTTAAAGTGAGCAGGTCAGGGTCACCTGGCCCGGCACCTACAAAGGTGACAGACCCTTTTGGTTTGCTTGTCTCACTTGTCTGGTTGAGTGATTGTTCAAACTGCTCAATCTCATCTTGAAAAACCTGATCAGCTTTTGCCTCATCACCCTCAAGCACGGCTGAGCGAAAGGGCCCACTTAAAAGCCTTTCCCACAAACGTAGCCGATCTCTACCTTGTGAAATGCGTTCAAGAATAAGCGGGCGAATGGCCTGGGCTTGGCGCCCAAGAGCACCCAAATTTGCTGGCAGCCATTGGTCCAATTTGGCCTTGATTTCACGCGCGAGCAAAGGCGCAGTGCCTTCAGTGCCTATCGCCACGGTAATTGGGTCCCGGTCGACAAGCGAAGGGGTGATAAAATCACAATCTTTAGGAACGTCAACTTTGTTAAACAGCACATTGAATTTTTGTGCGCTATTTTGGGCAAGCTGGTCTATCGCTTCATCTTCACTTGCCCCATAAATCAGCCGTTTGCCGTGCGCATCTTGCGGGTCAAAAGCCCGCTCCATCAAGTTGATATGTGCATGGCGCTTGGCCAGCTCAACAATCTCAGGTTCAAAACTTGGAGCCACCACAAAAATATGCGCCTGCGTTTTAACAAGCAAACGCAGTTTTTGCAGCGCGGTTTCCCCGCCGCCCACAATCAAAACACTTTGTTTATCAAGATCCAAAAATATTGGAAAATATCTCATGACTTATGCAGCAGCCTCTGCATTAATCTCATCAGGCAAAGCTGCATCCGTTAATCGCAACTCCAACCCATCTAACTCTTCTTCATAAATGATCTGGCAAGACAATCGTGAATAATCTGTCACCACTGGCAAGCTATCAAGCATATCTTCTTCATCATCACGCATCTGATGTAAACGGGCAGCCCATTCCGGTGCCACTTCAACCTGGCAAGTTGCACACGCACAAGCGCCGCCGCACTCAGCCTTGATCGGCAAGCCATGCTCACGAATAATTTCCATCACCCGCCAGCCTTCAACAGCTTCCAGCTCATGCAATTTGCCGTTTTGGTCATGTACCTTGATCACGCCCATTTTAAAAACCTCAAATAAATATCAGGACCGTTAAAAAAGCCCTTTTAACTTTCAATACGCTGTGGCTTGCCATCAACAAAGTGAATGCCACATTCTGTTTTCTCTTCACCACGCCAGCGGCCAGCCCGTGGATCTTCCCCCGGTTTCACCGGAGAGGTACATGGCGCACAGCCAATAGAAGGATAGCCCTTTGCCACCAAAGGATGGCGCGGCAAATCATGTTTCTTAATATACTGCGCCAAGTCTTTGGCTGACCAATTAATTAAAGGGTTCACTTTGACGCGCGGGCCTGATTGTTGAAAAAAACCAAGATCAGCGCGCAACTCATTTTGAAATCTTTTCCGGCCAGAAATCTCAGCTACAAAAGGCTTCAAAGCCCGATCAAACGGTAACACTTTTCGAATATGACAACATTGATCAACATCACGTTGCCAAAGCGTGCCATCACCGTCTTGCTCAACCAGATCTTGGGGCCTAGGCGTGACCGTTTGCACATTTTGCAAACCAAATTGTTGTGTAAGCTGTTCCCGGTAAGCCAGCGTTTCTTCAAATAATTTGCCCGTATCAACAAAAATCACCGGGATAAAGGGGTCAATTTGCGCTGTCATATGCAACAACACCGCAGATTCTGCCCCAAAAGATGAAACCATAGCAATTTGTCCAGAAAACAATTTGGTAATCGATAAATCCAAAATGTCTTCAGGCGTTGCTGTTGGGAATTTCTCATTCAGTTCATTGATATCAAGCCGCGCCAAAACCTCAATATCATGCAAATTTTCACGAGCGCCAATTTGCACAGACGGCTCCAAATCAGTGGTGCCATCCACATCCGCTTCAAAATTTGGGTTTTGCAAAGAAACAGACATTGAAAACATCCAAGCAGCATTAAGTTATCAAAACTGACTTTTGAATTAAGAAAACCAGCCTCTTTTACAGAGTATTAGATGAATATTCTACCAAAATGCAAGGCTAAAGCCCTAAAAAGGACGATTATTTCGCCTTAAGAGGTTAAATAGAATAAAATTTCACATTTAGAGGGCAATAGATAAAATGCCATTCCAGACGAAAAGGGCACATTTTAAGAAGAAAGACGACAAAGCAAAGCGTTA
>JANQQH010000520.1 GCA_028285025.1 Hyphomicrobiaceae bacterium
CAAACAAAAGAGGGAGAAGATGGTGATCCTTTGAAAGCTGGTAATATATATGTAGCTCCTGGGGGCAAGCATATGATTATTGAGCGTTGTGGGGCTAAACCCATTATTCGTTTGACGGACGGACCTGAAATAAATTTTTGTAAGCCGGCGGTGGATCCTTTGTTTGATTCGGCGGCTAAGGTTTATGGTGCGGCTACTCTGGCGACTGTTTTTACCGGCATGGGTGCTGATGGCGCCAAAGGCGCTGTTAAGATTGCTGATGCGGGTGGTAGTGTGATTGCACAAGATGAAGCTTCTAGTGTTGTTTGGGGTATGCCTGGTGCTACGGCAAAAGTAGGAGCTTGTAGTGCAATTTTACCCTTAAATCAGATTGCAGGTAAACTTACTCAGTTAATACAAGGCAGTTCAAAATGAAACTACAAGAATTTAATGCGCTATGTGAAATGCTTAAGAAGTCCTCTGGCCTTGTTCTGACACAAGATAAGCAATATTTGCTTGAATCTAGATTGGCGCCTGTTGCTAAAAAATTCAAATACGATTCTGTGGCTGCTCTTTTGTCTGGCTGGAATTCTTCCAGAGAAAGAAGTTTAGAAAACGAAATTTTAGAAGCAATGACGATTAATGAGTCTTTCTTCTTTCGTGACAAAACGCCGTTTGATAATTTTGAAAACATTATGCTTCCTCACTTGCTGGAAAGTAAAAAGCGTCAAAAACATATTCGTATCTGGAGTGGTGCAGCTTCTACAGGCCAAGAAGCTTATTCTTTGAGTATGATCTTAAAAGAGCATGCAGCCGAACTTGAAGGATGGCGGGTCGAAATAGTTGGGACAGACCTGTGCTCTGAAGCTTTAGAAAAAGCTAAATCGGGCCTTTATAGTCAATTTGAAGTCCAAAGGGGTATGCCAGTAAAGTACTTGGTGAAAAACTTTAAACAAGTTGGCAGTATGTGGCAGATCGATGCCAAGATTAGATCTTCTGTTCAGTTTCGCCATTTTAATTTGATGAACAGTTTCACGATGCTAGGTCGGTTTGACATTATCTTTTTACGTAATGTGCTTATTTATTTTGATAAAGAGACAAAGGCTGATATTTTACAACGGATTGAGAAACAAACCAATTCAGAATGCTTCTTAGTGCTAGGTGCCTCTGAAACCTTGGTTGGTTTAAATGATCACTTCAAATTGGTTCAAGATGTGCGCGGTTTATATAAATACGAAGCCGCACAAAAGGCAACATTGGGTGAACCAAATACAACTCTAAATTCTATGCCTAAAGCGGCAAATGGTTTTCAAAAAGCATAAGGCTATATCGTTTCTGTCAAGAATAGAATAGACGGTTTGACTTGCATTATCTGGTTAGAGATAAAAAGATCTCAGGTTTTAAAAGCTTGTGAACTTTTTTTTCTATTTGGTCAGCTTTCGGCAGACATCGGGCGGGCAGTGTTTTTTTGGGGTCTCATTTGAAAATAAAAATTGAAAAAAGGAGCATTCAATTTTTTGAATGCTCCTTCAACAATTTTTATTCATAAAATTTTGACTTATGCTGCTTCATGTTCATCTGAATGTTCTAGCTGTAATGGTGTATCGTCGTCTGCATCACGCAGCACATAGCCGCGGCCCCAAACGGTTTCGATGTAGTTTTTACCTTCTGTTGCAACAGATAGTTTCTTGCGCAACTTACAAATAAACACATCAATGATTTTAAGCTCAGGTTCGTCCATGCCACCATAAAGATGGTTTAAGAACATCTCTTTGGTCAAGGTCGTGCCCTTGCGCAAAGATAAAAGCTCAAGCATTTGATATTCTTTTGATGTCAAATGGACGCGCTGACCATTTACTTCAACGGTTTTGGCGTCTAGGTTGACTTTAAGATCGCCGGTGGTAATCACTGATTGTGCATGCCCTTTGGAGCGGCGCACAATGGCATGAATACGAGCCACAAGCTCATCTTTATGGAATGGCTTGGTCATGTAATCATCTGCACCAAAGCCAAGGCCGCGCACTTTATCATCAATGCCAGCCAAACCGGAAAGAATTAAAATTGGTGTTTTCACTTTGCTGACGCGCAAAGTTTTTAAAACTTCATACCCGCTCATATCTGGCAGGTTAATATCAAGAAGAATGATGTCATAATCATAGATCTTACCTAGATCTGCACCTTCTTCTCCTAAATCAGTCGTATATACATTAAAACCCTCAGACTGAAGCATCAAATCGATGCTCTGCGCTGTAGCGCTATCATCCTCAATGAGTAATACCCTCATTTCATGCCCCTCTTTATAAGCTGTAAAAACAGCAACTGCCCATATTTAATTAAGATCAGTGCCCAGAATTCACTTTTCTTAAATCTTCTCATTAACGAAGATACGGGCAAGAAGTTAACAAATCCTAATTTGTATTGAAAAAACAATAACATCAGTTAAGTTTTTTTATGATTTTGAAACTTTTCTTAAAACTTTGGTCAATTTCATAAAAAAAACTTTAATTCGCTCCCTCCTAGAAGGCCACATCACGTGGGAACGATGAACTCAATGGATGATAATCAAGACATAATGACAAAGTTTTCATTATTAATTCATTAACGAAACGTTATCTGATTTGCTCGAATCGCTGCAACAAAAAATGGCATTAATATGCAAATTATTTTTCCGTATGCTTTTTTTATCAATTACGACAAGAGCAAGCATACTAGTCCTCTTAAGTTCGCGTTTATAATCAGGCGCGACCGCAGAAGGTTAACGAAGACTTAATAAAGCCAATGCCATTGTCTAACTGATTTGCCAATGCGTCACAATGGCTCTTTTTAAAACTTTAAGAACAGGAACCGCTCATGGAAGGCTTAAAGCAACAGCTGGACGCAATCCAACCACAGACGATCTATGGCCGTGTCAAAGCGGTTAGAGGGGTGATGATCGAAATTGCCGGTCCTTTAAAAAGTTTCCGCATCGGGTCTCGTTTGCAAATAGAGCGCAGCCACCAAAGCCCGATAAAAGTAGAGATTGTCGGTTTTGAAAAAGACGCGGGCCTTGCTATGCCCTTTGGCAATCTTGAAGGGGTTAGCATG
>JANQQH010000526.1 GCA_028285025.1 Hyphomicrobiaceae bacterium
CCAGACCCACAAGCCACCAAGGGCACATGTATATGGTCTTGTTCAAGCTGATCAACCAGGCTGCTAATGTCAAAGCTGTCCTCAATCATGATAAGATCAGCGCCTTGCCCGTTGCGCAAGTCATTCAGGGCGGTCTCTAGCGTGCTAGCATGGGTCACCTTCGCACCTGTATCCATGGCGATTTTTGTCGCTTGAGAAAGGTTTCCATGCAGGCTGCCGATGATTGTTAAACGCATCTTTTTGCTCCTTCAAAAGCCGTTATTTGCCACTATCTTTTTTACTGGCAATGATTTCTGTCATAGTGACGCCCAGTTTATCATCCACCAGCACCACTTCACCGCGGGCAATCAGGCGGTTGTTCACATAAAGGTCAATCGCTTCACCAACTTTTCGGTCCAGCTCTAAAATATCCCCCTCATCAAGGGCCAGCAGGTCAGAAATTTCAATATTTGTGCGCCCCAATATGGCTGAAATTTTAACCGGCACATCAAACACCGCTTCCAAATCTTCCAGCTGTTTAGGGGCATCTTCGATAAGGCTGTCATCTTCTACAGGCTTTGCCTCGTCAGCAAAGTCTTGAAACTCTAAATTTTCATCGTTTTGATCTTCACTCATGATAAGCTCTCGCTCTGGTTGATCGTTGTATCTGTTGTCATTTCATCCACCTGATGTTCCATTGCTGGCGCTGACACTTGAATACTTTCTTGAGAAGTGTGCTGGTCACGGGCCATAAAATAAGAAGTCATCGCACTGCTAATGGCCTGCATAAGCTCATCGACAGACCGCTGAATGCCCCCATCTTGCCAACAAAGGTCAACATCAGTTGGCTTTAGGGTTTCATTCCCAATAAAGCGAAGATTGCCCTTGTAACCTGCCTCTTGTTTCCATTTTTCACTAGCGCTCACAACAGCCTCTAAAAGAGAAGGGTTGAGGCTCGCCGTAACCTCAGGCACGTCATAAATCACTTGAAACGCCTCCTTAAAAAAATCCTCAAGCAAGGGCATTGGTTCGCGTTTGCTTAATTGGGCGGCCAATTTACTGCCCGCCGTAATACCAAATTCAACCGATTTAGCTTCTATTTTTTTCAGCGCCTCTTCGTGTGAATTATTTAATTGCGCTTCACAATTGGCAAGGGCTTCCAAAGCATTTTTAGTTTGATTTTCAATCGAATCTAAAGCCTCTTGCTTGCCGATCTTGCGCCCTTCTTCAAAGGCTTGCTTTTTGGCTGTTTCAATTTTTTGATTAAACTTGATTTTTAATTCTTCTAACGGGTCAATCACCTCTTCTCTTTGGTCGAAAGAATTATCAAACATGAATTTTTGTGGGACGGACATGACTTAAACTCTTGCTCCTTAAATAAATTCTTCAGTTGAGTCACCTTTAGAGATAATAATCTCACCAGTGGCTTCTAAATCTTTGGCTTTGTTGATCATGGCAGCTTGCGCTTCGTCCACATCGCTTAAACGCACAGGGCCCATATTTTCCAATTCGTCTCGTAACAGATCAGCCGCGCGCTGAGACATATTTGAAAGGAAAAAGTCTTTAATTTGATCTGAGGTACCTTTCATAGCTAAAGCCAAAACATCATTATCAATGGTACGTAATAAAGTCTGGATGCTGCTTGAATCTAGGTTTGAAAGATCATCAAAAGTAAACATCAAGTTTTTAATTTTTTCAGCCGAATCCCGATCGATTTCCTCCAATTTGCCCATAAACAAGGCTTCTGTTTGCCGATCAAAATTATTAAAGATGCTGGCCATCGTTTCATGCGCAAAGGTCTGGTTGGTACTGGAAAGGTTGGAAATAAATTCCTTGCGCAAAGTGCTCTCAATTTTCTCTAAAATTTCTTTTTGCACCGCTTCCATAGCAAGCATGCGTTGGATCACTTCAAGTGAAAAGTCATCTTGTAATAAAGACAGAACCTTGGCGGCATGATCAGGATTAATTTTAGATAAAATCACCGCAATGGTTTGTGGGTATTCATTTTTCAAATAGTTCGCCAAAATATGGGCCTGAACATTTGAAAGTTTCTCCCACATATTGCGCCCGGCTGGGCCGCGGATGCCTTCCATAATTAAGTTAACACGGTCTTCAGGTAAAATTTGCTTTAACAGATTTTCTGTTGACTCAAAATTACCCATCATCGCCCCTGAAATTGACATATCAGAAATAAAGCGGGCTAAGATTTCCTCAACCTGGTCTGTGGTGACTTTACCAAGTTTCGACATAGCAATGGAAATTTCAGCAATTTCATCATCTTCCAAAGACTCCCAAACAGGTTCTCCATAATCTTTACCAAGGGACAACAATAAAATAGCAGCACGTTCTTGTCCGGAAATTTCATCCAGAGAAGTAACAGGCGTCCCCAGGTGCACAGCAAGAGCATTCGTTTCTTCAATTTCTTCTATTTGAGCCATTTATCTATTCTCATGCGGCTTGTTTTTTAGGTTCTGGTTCATTAATCCAATTGCGAATAACAGAGGTTGCCTCTTTAGGGTTACTGTGTACCAAATTACCAATTTGCTTAATGGCCTCTGCATGAATTTCTCCACTTACTTTTGCATCTTCAATATTTTGTGCTGTCTTATTCTCTTTCAATTGGTTTTCAACCTCTTCCAGCGTGTTTAACTTATCTGGGTCAAGTTCGATCGTTGCATTCTCATTGCTAAGCTCATCCAACTGCTCAACAAGGTCGATCACAGCATCAGATTTTTCAGGCTCTAAAACCCGTTTGATTAATGGTCTGATGACAAAAAGAATGAAAAATAAGGAGATAAGCAAAGTGACAACCAGCTCAGCAATATAAAAATAGTCAGCTTTGCTCAGATCAAACATGGAGGCTTCTTGCCCGCCGTCTAAACTTAAAGCCTCACTTGGTGCAAATCGTAAATTGGTGACATTGACCAAATCTCCCCGATCTTTATCAAATCCAATTGCTGTTCGCACCAAGTCAGCAATTTGATCAAGCTCAGCCTTTGCACGCGGCTTATAATCAGTTTCGCCATCAGGCGCTTTGCTATAAATCCCATCAACCAACACCGCGACAGACAAACGTTTCATCCGCCCCCCTTCAATAATCTCGGTTTGGTTGGTTTTTGAAATTTCGTAATTGACCACTTCTTCAGTTTTTTGTTGGTTTTCAGTGGCTGAGCCTTTATCACCTTGGTCAGCATTGGCATCGGGCAATTCATTGCCCACTGTTACGGTATTATCACCCGTTGGCTGTTTTGAAGAGCTTGTCTCTTCTCGTGTATTTGAAGAGCGCACAACCCGCCCATCCGGGTCAAAAACCTCTGATGATTTGGTCAACCGGTTATAGTCCATTTCCGCATTCACACGAATACGAACATGCCCATTGCCAACGACCCGGCCAACAATCTCTT
>JANQQH010000538.1 GCA_028285025.1 Hyphomicrobiaceae bacterium
AGAAAATGGGGATCTCAACCGTTGCGGTTTATTCTGATGCTGACAAACGCGCCTTGCATGTGAAAATGGCTGATGAGGCCGTTTATATTGGGGCCGCGCCGGCTGCGATGAGTTATTTGGTTGCTGATAAAATAATAGCAGCGGCACAAGAAACCGGGGCTGAGGCCATTCACCCTGGTTATGGCTTTTTGTCAGAAAATGCAGATTTTGCCAAAAAACTTGAAAAAGCGGGCATTGCTTTTATTGGCCCGAACGTTAAAGCCATTGAGGTGATGGGCGATAAGATCGAGTCGAAAAAGTTTGCCAATGATGCCAAGGTTAATACGGTGCCAGGTTATATGGGCATTATTGAAACCAGCCAAGAAGCGGTTAAGATTGCCGATGATATTGGCTATCCGGTGATGATTAAGGCCTCTGCTGGCGGCGGGGGTAAGGGCATGCGGATTGCCCATTCGTCTGATGAAGTGGAAGAGGGCTTTAACGCTTCAAAATCTGAGGCCAAATCAAGCTTTGGTGATGACCGGATTTTTATTGAAAAGTTTATTGTTGACCCGCGCCATATTGAAATTCAGGTGCTGGCTGATAAGCATGGTAATGTGATTTATCTTGGCGAGCGTGAATGTTCTATTCAGCGCCGCAATCAAAAAGTGTTGGAAGAAGCGCCGAGCTCATTTCTTGATGAGGCCACCCGCAAGGCCATGGGTGAGCAGTCTGTGGCATTGGCAAAGGCTGTTGATTATGAGAGCGCTGGTACTGTTGAGTTTATTGTCGATAAGGACCGCAATTTTTACTTCCTTGAAATGAATACCCGTTTGCAAGTTGAGCACCCGGTGACTGAATTGATAACAGGCGTTGATTTGGTTGAGCAAATGATCAAGGTGGCTGCTGGTGATAAATTACAGATTGGTCAGGACGATGTAAAGCTGAATGGCTGGGCCATTGAAAGCCGGATTTATGCTGAAGACCCGTATCGCAATTTTTTGCCTTCTACGGGGCGCCTTTCAAGTTATCGTCCGCCTGTTGAGGAAAACGCAAATGGACTAACGGTGCGCAATGACACCGGTGTTTATGAAGGCGGGGAAATTTCCATTTACTATGACCCGATGATTGCCAAATTGGTGACCTATGGGCCAACGCGTGAAGCGGCGATTGGGCATATGTCAACGGCGCTGGATGGGTTTTATATTGATGGTATACAACATAACATCCCCTTCTTAAGCGCGATTATGCAGCATGAGCGTTGGATCAAAGGGGATTTGACCACCAATTTCATTGCTGAAGAATACCCTGATGGGTTTGAACCGCGCATACCAAATGGGCCCCAAGTTAAGATCTTGTCCTTAGTAGCCGCGGCTATTGATTTTCTAGGGAACGCGCGCCGGCGTGATATTTCAGATCAGATGCATGGCCAAGATGTGAGTTTTGCTGAGACCCGTGTGGTCAAAGTGGGGGACAGTGTACACCGTTTGCGCGTTGAGCCTTCTGGCACTGATGATGGAGGTCTTACAACAACATTCCTATCTGATGAGGGTGAGACACAAGAGAGCAAAACGGTTTTTTCCAACTGGTGGTTTGGCAACCCTTTATGGCAAGGCAGCATTGATGGCAAAGAAATTGCTGTTCAGGTTAAACCCATTTTGAATGGTTTTCAGTTGTCTTATGCTGGTGTTTGTGTTGAAACTCATGTTTATACGCAGCGCGAAGCTGAGTTGGTGGCGTTAATGCCCTTTAAAGAACCACCCGACACGTCCAAATTGCTTTTATGCCCAATGCCAGGGCTTGTGGTTGCCCTTCATGTAAAAGAAGGCGACCAAGTTAAAGCTGGTCAGTCTTTGTGTATTGTCGAAGCCATGAAGATGGAGAACATCTTAAAAGCAGAGCGTGATGGCACTGTTGCTTCGATTAAAGCAGCGTCAGGTGACAGTTTGGCTGTTGATGCGGTGATCATGGAATTTGAATAAGGTTCTGTTTCTAACTCCTATTGTTTTCTTATGCCATGCATTAAGAGCTTAATTCGGGGGCCGGTAAGAAGCGGTTGGCGAATTGGTTTTGCAATGTTTGGTCGAGCTCTTGATAGGTGATGGGCTTGCCTAGCTTTTGAAAACTGGTTACACCATGCTGGAAAACGCCGCATGGCACTATGCCAGAAAAATGCTCTAAATTTGGGGCGATATTTATGCTGATACCGTGAAAACTAACCCATTTGCGTATGCGAATGCCAATTGCGGCGATCTTATCTTCTTGGCGGATCCCTTGGTTGTTTTGCTGCACCCACAAGCCAACGCGCCCTTCGCGCCGCTCGGCTTTCACGCCTAGGTGGGCACACACATCAATCACCCAGTTTTCCAATTCTTCAACAAACCAGCGTACATCTTTGCGCCTCTTGTTGAGATCAAGCATGACATAGGCAATGCGCTGTCCTGGCCCGTGATAGGTATACTCCCCGCCGCGCCCGGTTTTGTAAACGGGAAAGCGATCTGGGGTAAGTAAGTCTTCGCGTTTTGCGCTTGTGCCAGCGGTATAAAGACTGGGGTGTTCTAACAGCCATATGCATTCTTTTGCTTGCCCTTGAGAGATTTGGGTGACCCTTTGCTCCATAAAGGTAAGGGCTAGGTCGTAATCTATGGGGTTGGAACTGACTTTCCATTCAATTTCAGGGGATTTTGATGTTTTGTTTACCATCTGGTAATAAAGCTCCAACAGACTTATAGAAAATTGAGTCGGATTATAGCGTGTTGATATCTGTTTGGGCCAGAGTAAATCGCCCTTTAAGAGATATAGCCACTAAGATATTCATGAGCTGCATTCAAGAGGAAATTGGTGATGACCACCATTAATGGCGTGGAAATTGAACTTAGCGTTGTGATTGGTAATAGAACCATGCCGATCAACCATCTTTTGCGCATGGGCCGTGGGGCAGTTATTGAATTGGAATCTAGCATTACCGATGAAGTTGAGATTTTGGCCAATATGGTGCCGATTGGGCGTGGCGAGGTGGTCGTTGAGGGGGATCGCATCACTGTTGAGATTACGCAAAAATATAATATGAGTGATCTGGCAGCTTAGCTCTTCTTTGTCTCGGAGAGCCTTTTCTTTGATGAAATTTTCAAAAATGTGTCTTGCATGGTTTGGTGAGGTTTGATAAAAATCACGCTCTTGCCAAAGGGTATCTGTTACCCCTTTTCGTGACAGCGTGCGGCCGTGGCGGAACTGGTAGACGCGCAGCGTTGAGGTCGCTGTGGGGTAAAACCCGTGGAAGTTCGAGTCTTCTCGGCCGCACCATTTCTTTGATCTCACGGCTATTCCTCACTAAGTTCGGGCCTCCGATGGGGCGGCGCAACGCGCCGGCGACCTCTCGGTCGCTGTGGTGGACTGAGTTCGAGGTTTCTCTACTCAGGGGCACCACTTATAGCGCAAAGTCCTACAAAACAAAGAGAAGGAAATGATTTTAGGAGCAGATATTATTGGAATGAAACGATCTTCTTTTCTTAAAGTTTAAAGTGTTCCAAATGCTAACATTGCATCTGCAGTTCGAACGAAACCTCCTATGTTTGCACCTTTGATGTAATCAACCATCCCATTATTGTCTCCATACGCCTTACAGATCGAGTGTATATCCTTCATCGTTTCTTTCAGTGTACTATCTACTTTTTCACAATCCCATGACAGTCGTTGAGCGTTTTGAGTGCGTTCTAAGCCAGATACAGCAACACCGCCTGCATTTGCAGCTTTAGCTGGAGCAATGATAATATCTTTATCGCGAAGATAATCTGTAGCATCACGTGTTAACGGCATATTAGCCGCTTCAACCATAACGCAAACACCTGCATCTTTAATTGTGATAGCGTCATCTTTTTCAATTTCATTTTGTGTTGCAGCTGGAATAGCAACTTGATATTCCTCATGCCATGGTTTTCTACCATCATAATATTCGACGCCTTTTAAGTCTAACTCAGACAAACGCCCACGCTTTTCTTCTTTTAAGACACGAATGCTAATCAACTCCTCCTGCGAAAAACCATCATCCTTTACAATATATCCCTGGCTATCAGAAAATGTGATTACCCTTGCGCCAAGTTGAATGAGTTTTTCTGCAGTATAAAGCGCGACATTACCTGCGCCTGAAATGGCGCATCTCTTCTCCTGCAAATTTTCCCCCTGTTCTGCTAAAATACTTTGAAGGAAATACACACAGCCATAGCCTGTAGCCTCTTTGCGAATGCAGCTACCGCCAAAAGCAGGGTTTTTACCCGTTAATACGCCGTGATGTGCGCCTGTGATTTGTTTATAAGTTCCGAATAAATAGCCTATCTCTCGCTCTCCAACGCCTATGTCACCTGCTGGAACATCATGATCAGGTCCGATATATTTGAATAATTCCATCATAAAAGATTGGCAAAAACGCATAATTTCGGCATCGCTTTTTCCTTTTGGATCAAAGTCCGCACCACCTTTTCCACCGCCCATGGGCAAACCTGTCAGAGCGTTCTTGAAGGTCTGTTCAAATCCCAAAAATTTTAAGGTATCCAAATTGACCGATGGATGGAAACGAAGACCACCCTTATACGCACCAATCGCATTATTAAATTGCACGCGCCAACCATTATTGATATGGATCTCGCCATCATCATCCTGCCATGTAACACGAAATTCAATCGTTCGATCAGGCACCAACAATCTTTCAACTATTTTGGCATCAAGATAATCTTGCTTGTCTTTTACAAAGGGCAACACATACTCAAGAACCTCATCAACAGATTGATGAAATTGATCTTGTCCTGCTGTTTTCTTTTTTATGATTTCAATGGCATTTTCTAGATTTGACATCAACCAGCCTTTTCAATTTCAGAAAGGAGCTTTAATGCTTTCTGACTTATATCAGTTTCAACAGAGATCGATGGATCGTTCTAAGCTTTGTTGCATAGCTGAACTTTATTCATAACTATTTTTCAATCTAATTTATTATGAAAAACTAAGTTATTTACCTACCTTTTTATTTCATATTTTAATGAGAGGTGAACGGCGGCCTGGCCAAAGCCGCCGTTCAATTGGTTTATGCAATCAGGTCAAAGCGATCATTATTCATGACCTTTGTCCAGGCTGTGACGAAGTCACGAACAAATTTTTCGCCGTTATCGTCTTGTGCGTAGACTTCAGCATAGGCCCGCAAAATCGAATTTGAACCGAATACAAGATCAGCACTGGTCGCTGTGAACCTTACGTCTCCTGAGGAACTATCACGCAACTCATAAGTGCCATCCTCAAGCGGGTGCCAACTCATATCCATGTCCGTCAAGTTTAAAAAGAAGTCAGTTGTTAACTGGCCAATACGATCGGTAAAGACACCATGCTTGCTACCACCATGATTAGTGCCAAGCACACGCAAGCCACCAACTAGAACGGTCATGTCAATAGCTGTGAGGCCAAGCAATTGCGCACGGTCGAGCATCATAGCTTCCGGTGAAAGGGCATACTGCTTGAGTTGCCAATTGCGAAAGCCATCAGCCAATGGTTCAAGTACGGAAAAGCTGTCAGCATCTGTCTGCTCGTCAGTTGCATCACCGCGACCTGGAGAGAACGGAACCGGCACATTATAGCCCGCAGCTTTGATGGATTGCTCTATGCCAACATTACCTGCAAGCACAATGATATCGGCAATTGAGGCACCGGTTTCTGCTGCGATGGGCTCAAGAATGCCAAGTACTTTTGCAAGACGCTCAGGCTCATTGCCTGGCCAGTCTTTTTGTGGCGCTAAGCGGATACGAGCGCCATTAGCACCGCCACGTTTGTCTGA
>JANQQH010000539.1 GCA_028285025.1 Hyphomicrobiaceae bacterium
AAGCCGCATGATGGAGCCTTTGCCAAAATTCTTTTCAATCTGTGACAGCGCAGATTGCAGCGCCTTGTCCTTATCCATCAGATCCCCTTCAATCACCTGCAAACCAATAGTGGCCATAACTGATCTCCTCTTATTCCATGACTGATGACAAACATCAATTTAAGAATAAATGTACCACATTTGTTCTTATTTTGGCAAGAGGAGTTAATTTATTGATATTATTTATTTTTTTAAATTATGTTTGTTTTTTGTTCTGGAAATGAATCGATAAACGAAATGTGGAAAAGATGGCCGAGATATCTGATTATAAGGTCTTTAAGCAGTTTGCTTTAATGAAGAGTGCGGTTTGCTCTCTAGATACTCAAGCGGGGCTTATGCGGCTAAGGGTTTGCTGTAATAAAATCAGGGCCTAAACACTATCAATAAGACCAATTTGCAAAATCTACATAGTTAATGGCTTTTAGGTATTTTACAAGTTGCATGTCGCCCATCTTGTTTGCGCCGGCTTGACGAAAACTAATTGATCTCTGGTGCGGAATTTTTACAAACTGTTGTTGTCTAATACATCTTTTACAGTCGCTGCCAACTGCTTTAAAGAAAATGGCTTGGGCAAAAATGTAAATTTTTCATCCTTATCCAAGTTTTTGTCAAAGGCGTCTTCTGCATAACCGGAGATAAAGATAACTTTTACATTGGGCAAAGTTTCACGTAATTGGGTCAGCATGGTGGGCCCGTCCATTTCCGGCATCATCACGTCTGAGATTACCAGATCAATGCGACCATCATGGTCTTTGACCACATCTAATGCATGCAAGCCGGATGAGGCTTCTAGCACCTTATAGCCACGCGTCGACAGGGCGCGGGCGGCAAAGCTTCTGACCGCTTCTTCATCTTCCACCAACAATACACATTCTGAACCGGTGAGGTCTTTTGGTACCTCTGGTGTTGTTGGTTCTGGGGCAGGCAACGTTTGGGGGGCCTCTTCTTCGATATGGCGGGGCAGGTAAACTTTAAAACTGGTGCCTTTGCCAGGTTCACTGTCAACAAAGATAAAGCCATCTGTTTGCTTCACGATGCCATAGACCATGGATAGGCCAAGACCGGTGCCCTTGCCAATGTCCTTGGTGGTGAAAAAGGGTTCAAAGATTTTATCGATGACCTCTTGCGGCATACCTGTGCCGGTATCGGTGATCTCTAATAGCACATATTCACCAGGCGTTAGGCCGCGCTTTTCTTCATCAAGCGAGCGATGCTGCGCGATGTTTTCAGTGCGCAAGGTTAAGGTTCCGCCCTCGCCCATGGCATCGCGGGCGTTAACGGCTAAATTAATAATGACTTGATCAAATTGATGGTGATCGGCCCGCACTGTCCACAGATCTCGCCCATGCTCAACGTTCAGCTCTATTTTCTCTCCAAGCAGCCTGGATAGCATGGCCGTTACATCTTGGATCACATCATTAAGGGACAAGACTTCAGGCCGCAATGTTTGCTGGCGAGAAAAGGCTAAGAGTTGACGCACCAAACTGGCAGCTCGATTGGCGTTTTGCTTAATATGCATCATATCTTTAAAGGCTGGATCTGTCGGGCGATGGCTGCCAATGAGCAAATCACAATAGCCGATGATGGCTGTCAGCACATTGTTAAAGTCATGGGCAATACCGCCAGCCAGTTGGCCAACTGCTTGCATCTTTTGGCTTTGGGCAAATTGTTCTTCCAAAGCGCGCTGTTTGGTGGTGTCAATGGCGTAAATGATGGCCACAGCCCCCTCTTCTGCCATATCCCTGGCAGGAGAGAGAAACAATCGCCCTCGGCGCTGTTCATCTGAGACAAATTGCACATCGATAGGGGCGATGACGGCATTGCCTTGCCCGGCCCCTTCAAGCGCTTGGGTTAAATCTTGTGATTGTTCTGGGTCAATGAAGGGAAAAATATTATCAGCTTGGGCATTCTCGCTGGCCCCTTGACCTAATAATGTACGGAAAGCCCCGTTGGCATTAGAGATTGTCCCGTCAGCATGGATGGTGGCAATGCCGATGGGGGCAGAGTGATAAAATTGCTCAAGGCGCATTTCTGTCATGCGTTGAGGTTCAAACAATTGAGGCGCATCCTCGGCCCGGAATGCGACAACGCCATAATAGGAGGGGTCTTGTCTTGTCTCTTGAATGTGGGGCTCTTGCCTACTGGCCTCTTGTGATTGGACCCCTTCAGGGTTCATGGGCCGGCCATAAAGAATCGTGCTGACAGTGGCGCCGTTGGATGCGACCAAATCATAATATTGCACCGCCCTTAATTGCGAATAAGGGGTGAGCGCTTGTTGTAACAATTGCACCCCTTCCATCGGCATTATGGACGCAATGTTTAACCCACCGCGCAGGGCCCCTTCAAAGCCCAACCAATTGGCCATGGTGCCGTTCATATACAAAATGTCGCCTTGAGTGTTTAAGGTGAAAAAGCCCATTGGGGCTTGTTCAAATTGTTGAACGGCAATATTGAGGTCTTGATATTCCAAATCGCGTTGGGACCGCTCTAGGGTGACATCCTTTAACCGCCAAACGACACCTTTGACGTGGCCAATTTTATCTTTTACTTGCAATGGGCGCACTGAAATGCGCAACCAGCGCACAGGGGGCATAACGGCTTGTTCATTTTCTTTGCTAGGGTCAATTTCGCGCAAGGGTTCGACAATGGCAAACTCATCTTCCCAAACGCGCCCTTGGCTTGCGGCTTGACACAAGCGGTATAATGGCTCAGCGATGGACGGATCGCCTGAGAAAAAGCTTTCAATGGTTGGAACTTGTTTCTCGCGCGCGCGGCCCAAAACATGGAAATAGGCATCATTGGTGTAAAGCACCTCGCCTTTTTCATTGGTAATAAGCATGCCGTCTGTGAGTTGATCGGCATAAGCTGCAAAAATATTTACATCTTGCCCGTTAGACCCCAGTTCCACAATTCCAGCCGAATAGGCCAAAAGTGCGAACACGCCTATGGTTGCTAATATGGCCAAAATGCCCATTAAGAACAGATTAAATTCTTGTAAAAAGAACCCCCCGATTAAGACCAAAGCAAACAAGCCAAGGCATAATAGGGTTCTTAATTTTCCGGGCCGTAATATGTGGTTTAGAAAACGACCCTCTTCTATCAAATCAGACTTTTGAGGATCCATAGGCACATTCACTTCACTCATGTGCGCGAATTTAACTGATTCGCTGAACAAGCTG
>JANQQH010000065.1 GCA_028285025.1 Hyphomicrobiaceae bacterium
CGATTGCTGATCTTGCGATTGACAATATCAATCTCCACCAAAGCCATACCATCAGCCACATAAAGATGATCACCCAGCAACGCCATACCGCGCGGCTGATCAAGACCTTGTATCCAATCAGAGGCAACCAAAGACCCATCACGGCTCAATAAAGCAATCTTGCCTGTATTATCACCAGGCTTAGCACCCAGCCGAGACACATAAAATTGCAACTTTTTAGGGTCATAGACAATTGATTGAGGCAAATAAACATCTTTGACAGTACGCAAAAGCGTTAGCATTTGAGGCGTTTTTTTGACCTGCCTAACCCTTTTTACCGGCGCAACTTTATCCAGTCTAGCCAGTTTTACAGGCTTGTCTCTTTTCTGTTTTGCTTCTTTTTTGAGTGGCAAATCACGCCGGACTTCTTTTTTAGGGTGAGGCTTAGGATAAGACGCATCCCTTTCCTTCAAACCCGGTTTGTCAAACGCACCAGCTCTGTCACCGACAGCACAACAGCCCGCCAAACCCATACACATTAGCAAGCTGATAACCAGCGACCAAACAACTCTTCCCCCACAGCCCATACATCCCTCTTACGATTACGCATTACCAAACAGCTCCAATGCGACCATGACAATGAGGCAAAAATAGCAAGAGAAAAATAAACTTATATTTGCAAATTTTGCGTGTTTGAAACAATCCGTGAAATCGCTTAATTTGACCCATATGGAAAAAGAGAAATCAGCTTAAAACCCAGCTCATCTGATTAAATTAGACAGAGCTCTTCCAGGTCTTGACGCATTTGAGGGGGAATTTTGCTCATTTTAACTGTTTGCCGGACCAAGTCTTGCGGAGCATCTTCCCTTGTTAAATAACGCCACCCTTGAAAAGCGGGGCGAACATGACGCTCAACCGGAACAAACGGGCCTTCAAGCACAATGCCGCATTTGGTTAACCCTTGCTCCGTTTTCACCTCAATAAAGTCTGCAATGGTTTGGCGAGCCTGAATGCGTTTTTGAAACACCCAGAACAATGAGCCATTCTCTTGTTTGGCCTCAAACAAAATTTCCTCACGTCGTTTTGGGAAAAAACGGGTGATATGAACAATCTGGTTTTTACCCAAACGATGGCCCACCAACTCTGGCCGTTCTAGCCCTCTGATATAAGCCTGGCGCTGTTCCAAGTCTTGTAAAGAGGCAATGCCTGCGGCCATTTTGATTAAGTGCAAAGTCATAAAAGTTAAGGTCTATTTTTGAAATGAAAATTCTTAAACATGTAAAGTTAATGCAAACACTTTCTACAAAGAAAATAAAATCTAACAAAAATTATCAAAGAAGCCTAACAAACAACTCAAATAATTGTGAAGAAGAGTTCATTTTCCAAACACAATTTTTGTAACGTATGGTCGTTGTCATCCCCGGAGCATTTTCTTGCCAAGGGGTGATGACATGTTAGTTCAAACAACGGAGCAAAAATTATGAAACTTGCAAAAACTTCAGGTGCTGCCCTTGCAGCCACAGCCGCTGCCCTAATGATGAGTGGGACTGTTTCAACATCAGTTTCAGCACATGAAGGCGATGTTGCCTGCTATGGCGTGACAGCTTGTAAAGGCCACAGCGCATGCAAAACAACCAACAATGCTTGTAAAGGTCAAAACGCTTGTAAGGGCCAAGGCTTTGTAAAAATGTCAAAACAACAATGTGCTGACATTGGCGGGTCTCTTGAGCCTAAAGAGAAAAAATAATTGACATGCATCATGTGTCACTTCCCAAAAACCTTGGGGAGGGACACATGATCGTTTTAAGATAAGCTTGTGCGTTACACTGATCCCAATACATTTTAAAATCTAAGTTTACGAAAGTTAATTATGTCACCATCTTCAAACGAGCGCCCCCCTTTTATCGGTTTCGGTTTAGGCCTACGCCCAACTCATTACAAAGACATCTTAGAGAACAACCCACCGATAGATTGGTTCGAGATCATATCTGAAAATTTCATGGTGCCAGGCGGCAAACCTTTGGCAATCTTAGATCAAATTGTAGAGCGCTATCCTGTGGTTATGCATGGGGTCTCACTGTCCATTGCCTCAACTCAACCACTTGATATGGAATATTTAAAGGGCTTGAAAACCCTGGCCAAGCGCACAGACCCAAAATGGATCTCTGATCATTTATGCTGGACAGGTGTACACGGCATCAATTTACATGATTTATTGCCATTCCCTTACACCCAAGAAGCACTCGAACACATTGTAGAACGTGTCAACATTGTTCAAGATTATCTCGGTCATCCCTTTACACTAGAAAATGTTTCAAGCTACGTAAGCTTTAATCAATCTGAAATGACAGAATGGGAATTTATAGCTGAACTCACAAAGCGCACTGGATGCTGGTTGCTCCTTGACGTGAATAATGTTTACGTTTCATCCTTTAACCATGATTTTGATGCCATTGAATTCATCAACGGCATCCCACAAGACCGCGTGGTTCAATTTCACATGGCCGGCCATAGTGATCATGAAACCTATATTGTTGATACCCATGACGCCCCGGTCCGCGATGAAGTCTGGGACCTTTACCGCGCCTGCCTAAAACGATTTGGCCCGGTCTCTACCATCATTGAGCGAGACGACAACATACCGCCCTTAAATGAAATTCTACCTGAGCTGGAAAAGGTTAGACAAATCGCCCATGAGGTTCACCCTAAGCTGAAACCTGTTGCCGCTTAAGAGTTTTCATGTCCGACAGTCTGAAAGATATACAACAAAAATTCCAAGCCGCCATACTCAATCAGGATGACTCTATTCTGGCAGCCATAAAGGAAAATAACAAAGAAGAAAAGCACACACTTTTAAATGTCTATCAACATGCCTATGGCGCACGCTTAATTGAATTTCTTGAAAACGATTTTCCCCACACAGCCGCTTATTTAGGACAAGAAGCCTTTGCCCAAACCTGCCAAGCTTATTATGAAACCAACCCATCCAACACTCCAAATGCCCGTTGGTTTGGCCTCAAATATGCTAACTTTTTAAAAAATTATACCCCTTTGCAACAGTCGGTTGAAGCCGCAGAACTAGCCACCCTAGAACAAGCCTTAAACACCGCCTTTGACGCCAAAAATGCGATGGCTCTTACCCAAGCCGATCTGGCAAACCTGACACCGCAAGACTGGCCAACCCTCACCTTTACCCCCCACCCATCAACCTGCCGTCTGCAAATGAGAACCAATGCAGATCTAATTTGGGCGGCTCTTTCTAAAGAAAAAACTCCACCAGACCCTCAAAAACTACAAATGCCAACAGAATTAATCGTGTGGCGTGGGCAAGGCATGGCCCGCTTTCGTACCTTATCTTATGATGAAGCCATGATCTGGGATGAAGCAGTAAAAGGTACGAATTTCGGGGCCCTTTGTGAAATGCTAGGCACCTACTGGCCACAAGAAGAAGCCCCTCTAAAAGCTGCTAACTATTTACAAGCTTGGCTAAGTTCCGAGTTCTTAGAGCACAATCCGACTGGAGTATAACGAGAATCGGCAAAATTGTGCTTCAAAATAAGAGCACAATCCAACCGGAGTATAACGAGGATCGGCAAAATTGTGCTTCAAAATAAGAGCACAATCCGACCGGAGTATAACGAGGATCGGCAAAATTGTGCTTCAAAATAAGTTGCTAGAAGATACCATAACAACAGCCACAATTGATTAGGCTCTAGCTAAAAGATAATAAACTTTAACACCAAAAAACTATATTAACTTTATATATAATAACAATATTTTGGCCAAATTCTTTGTGTTAAATTAGCCTTCATTAGTTTAAAAAAGGCAATATAAAACATAAAGGTAGTAACCATGGCTGTGTTAAAGGTAATTGAAGTGATGGCAAGCTCAAACAAAAGCTGGGAAGATGCCGCACTAAATGCAGTAAAACGTACTTCAAAAACTGTAAAGAACATACGTTCTGTTTGGATTAAAGATCAAAGCATGACGTTGACAAAGGCAGGAAAACCAAAAGAATACCGCGCCACTTGCAAAATTTCATTTGAAGTTGGCGATTGATCTTAATTTAGATTGTAAATATAAAATTAGGCACAATTTTTCTCCACTTTTGCCTGAAGGCGACAAACCTTCAGGAACGTCAAAAAAATTGTATAAATGATCAAAACAAGCAGCTATTGCGCCGTCACAACTTGGTCCTGGGCTGATAATAAAACTTGTGTGCCACTTGGAAGCGCCGCCAGTTTTTCAGAAACAGTGGTGGCATTAGCCGGATAATTTCCCTTAAAGCGCAAAGGCACCAAACGCTCACCAATGCTTTTATTGCCCGAGCGCACAATCATATCCCGCCACCCCTCAGACGAACTGGTCGCCAAAACAAGCGGTAATTTCACCCGTTTAATTTCAGACATTCTTCGAAAGCCATTTTGCCCCTTAACGAACACCACCAAACGACACCCGGTTGAAATGCACCATTCATCGCCTTCAAAATAAACCAGCGCTTCACCAACCCCATCACCATTCAGGTCCGCGCCAATCACTTTGGTGGTTCCTGTTTTTTTCTTCGCAGCTAGTTTATAGCGGTGAACAGCCTTTTGTAAATCAGCCCCATCAATGGCCACCTTGGCAGAAGGAAAGGCTGTGGCAGCCCCCTCATCGGTACGCACTTCAGTCTCGCCAAATAAATTAACCGGCCCTTCATTTTTATTGCTGGAAAACAGCGAACTGCCGTCATCGTTTTTTGAACAACCAACAAGCAGCAAACACACCAAGCCAGCGCTCAAAGACAAGCCGAAAATACGTTTCATATCAAGACCTCACCAATAGTGACTGCAAAGGCAAACCAACCT
>JANQQH010000546.1 GCA_028285025.1 Hyphomicrobiaceae bacterium
CCAATGACCTGGAGCGCGAACGCGGCATTACCATTCTGGCCAAAGTGACCTCTGTGTTGTGGAATGACACCCGCATTAACATTGTTGACACCCCAGGCCACGCGGACTTTGGCGGCGAGGTAGAGCGCATCCTAAACATGGTTGATGGCGCCATCGTTCTGGTTGATGCCGCTGAAGGGCCAATGCCCCAAACCAAATTTGTGGTTTCCAAAGCCTTAAAAGTTGGGCTCAAACCCATTGTTGCCATTAATAAAATTGACAAACCTGAAGAACGCCATGAAGCCGTGGTGGATGAGGTGTTTGACCTGTTTGCCTCTCTTGATGCCACAGATGAACAATTAGATTTCCCCATTCTTTATGGCTCTGCCAAACAAGGCTGGATGGCCCTGAACCCAGAAGGCCCCCAAACAGATATGCAACCTCTGTTTGATCTGGTGGTTGATCATGTCAGCCCTCCTCAAACAGACGATGGCCCCTTCTCCATGTTGGCCACCACCATTCAATCAGACCCCTTTTTGGGCCGTATTTTAACCGGGCGTGTCAGCTCTGGCACTGTCAAGCCAAACCAAAGCATCAAAGCTTTGTCTGCTGATGGTGACATTGTTGAACAAGGCCGCGTTTCCAAAGTGCTCGCCTTTCGCGGGCTTGACCGCGAAACGGTGGACCAAGCCAGCGCTGGCGATATCATTTCGATCGCCGGGCTCACAACAGCAACCGTGGCTGACACATTGGCAGACATGTCTGTTTCAGAACCGATCCCAGCAGACCCAGTTGACCCGCCAACCCTTTCCATGACGTTCCGCATTAACGACGGGCCTTATGCTGGCCAAGAAGGCTCAAAAGTTCAAAGCCGGGTCATCCGAGATCGCTTGTTGCAAGAAGCAGAAGGCAATGTTGCGCTTAAAATCACAGAGACAGATGACAGAGACAGTTTTGAAGTGGCCGGGCGCGGCGAATTGCAATTGTCAATTTTAATCGAGACCATGCGCCGTGAAGGCTTTGAGCTAACTGTCTCTCGCCCAAAAGTGGTGTTTCAAACCATCGATGGGGAGCGCCATGAGCCAATTGAAGAGGTTATCATCGACGTTGACGAAGAATTCTCTGGCACAGTTGTGCAAAAGCTTTCCGAGCGCAAAGGCGATTTATTAGAAATGCGCCCCTCTGGCGGGGACCGGCAAAGACTGGTGCTGCATGTACCCACCCGCGGCCTTATTGGCTATCACTCAGAGCTTTTATCAGACACGCGCGGCACAGCCATTATGAACCGTGTGTTCCACGGCTTTGCCCCTCATAAAGGTAAAATTCAAGGCCGCCACACGGGTGTTCTCATTTCCAATTCACAAGGCGAAGCGGTTGCCTATGCCTTAATGAACCTAGAAGAGCGCGGCCCGCTGATGATTGGTCACGGCACGAAGGTTTATGAAGGCATGATTGTCGGCGAACACACCCGCGGCAATGATCTGGAAGTCAATGTGATGAAAGGCAAACAGCTTACCAATGTGCGCGCTGCCGGCAAAGATGATGCTGTAAAGCTCACCACCCCTATGCAAATGACATTGGAAAAAGCCCTGTCTTACATCAACGATGATGAGTTGGTTGAAATCACCCCAGAAAACATCCGCCTAAGAAAACGCCAC
>JANQQH010000547.1 GCA_028285025.1 Hyphomicrobiaceae bacterium
TCCATTATAAAGGGGACGGTTTTGGTTGCCTCGCCCAGCGCGATGGGCAGAATGCCTGTGGCGAGCGGATCCAATGTGCCAGCGTGGCCAGCTTTTTGCGCGTTAAACAGCCGGCGAATGATCGATACTGCTGTGGTGGAGTTTAAGTCCAACGGTTTATTTAAAACAACCCATCCATGTACCGAGTTGCCACGTTTACGTCTTGCCATTTTCTTTTCTAGGCTCCGGGCTCCCCCTTAACTTCCATGGTGAGATTTTTGCATTTTGAAATCGCTTGTCAAGGGCGGTAGCCGCGTGGCGGGGACCCTTGGCAAGCGATTTCAAAATGCCAAAGTCTAACCATGAAAATTAAGGGGGATTGTAGGTCTCAATCTAGGTCTTTTGCTACTTTTTCTGAATTTAGGACTTCAGTGATGCGGCCAGAATTGTCGAAACTTTCATCTAATTTGAAATGTAACTCTGGCATGTATTTTAAGTGAACTTTGCGCGATAGTTCGCCGCGCAAGAATTTTTTGTTGCGCTCAAGTGCGGTGACAATCTCATCGGCGCGCTCGCCGCCCAAGGGCATCACAAAAACGGTTGCGTTGCGCATGTCTGGGCTGGTGCGAATTTCTGAAACGGTGATGATCACGCCCTTGAGGTCATCATCGCGTATGTCCACACGGGTGAAGATTTGGCTCAGTTCATGGCGCAGATTTTCAGATACGCGCAATTGGCGCTGACTTGGACCCTTATGATGAGATTTCATGTGCTTGCTCTTTGCAACTATAAGGTGCGCTCGATTTTCTCAACCCGGAAAGCTTCGATGACGTCTCCAGCTTTTAAGTCTTGGTAATTCTCAAAAGCTGTGCCGCATTCCTGGCCGGCTGGCACTTCTGGCACTTCATCCTTGAATCGTTTTAGTGTGCTCAGGCTGCCTTCGTGAATAACCACATCATCACGGATAAGGCGAACGCCAGCACCGCGCTCTAGCTTGCCTTCTGTCACACGGCAACCGGCAACCTTACCAACTTTGGAAATGTGGAACACTTCCAAGATTTCAGCATTGCCAATAAAGTGCTCTTTAATGGTTGGATCAAGCAAGCCAGACATGGCCGCTTTGACCTCATCAACCAAGTCATAAATGACAGAGTAGTAGCGAATTTCAAGGCCATTGGATTGGGCCGCGTCACGCGCTTGTGCGTTAGCACGCACATTAAAGCCAAAGACAATGGCCTCACTTGCGTTTGCCAGCGTAATATCTGATTCTGTGATACCGCCAACGCCAGCGTGAATAACACGGGCAACCACTTCTTCTGTGCCTAGTTTTTCCAGCGCGGCAACGATGGCCTCAACAGAGCCTTGCACATCACCTTTGATGACAACAGGGATCTCTTTGACATCGGCTTCGTGTAGCTGGTTCATCATTTGCTCTAGTGTGCGTACAGAACCGGCACCGGCAGCGCGAATGTCGCGGCGCTTTTTAATCCGGTATTCAGTGATCTCACGGGCACGCGCTTCGTTTTCAACAATGGCAAATTGGTCACCAGCTTCAGGCGCGGTGTTAAAGCCTAAAACTTCCACTGGGACAGAGGGGCCTGCTTCAACAACGTTTTCGCCATGATCATTGATCAGGGCGCGCACTTTGCCCCATGCCCGACCAGCAACGATGATTTGGCCAACTTTGATGGTGCCTTTTTGAACCAACATGGTGCCAACAGGCCCGCGGCCACGCTCTAACTGGGCTTCGACCACAATGCCCTCAGCGCGCCGATCCGGATTGGCTTTTAACTCCAGCAGCTCGGCCTGCATGTGAATGGCTTCAAGCAGAGTGTCTAAACCACGGCGTTCCTTGGCTGAAACTTCAACTTCCAAGGTGTCACCGCTCATGCTTTCAACGATCACTTCGTGTTGCAACAAGTCTGTGCGTACCCGCTGTGGGTCGGCTTCAGGTTTGTCGATTTTATTGATGGCAACAATGATGGGTACTTCGGCTGCTTTGGCGTGATTAATCGCTTCAACGGTTTGGGGCATCACACCATCGTCAGCGGCAACAACCAAAACCACGATGTCTGTGACTTTGGCACCGCGTGCGCGCATGGCGGTAAAGGCTTCGTGGCCCGGCGTGTCAATAAAGGTGACTTTATAATCATCTGATGTGCTGACCTGATAGGCACCAATGTGCTGGGTGATGCCACCAGCTTCACCAGAGACGACATTGGCGCTGCGCAGTGCGTCGAGCAGAGAGGTCTTACCATGGTCAACATGGCCCATTACGGTGACAACAGGTGCTCTTGGGAGCAGGTTGGTTTCTTTTTCAGGCTCGTCATTAAACAAGCCTTCTTCAACATCGGCCTCAGAGACACGGCGCGGAATATGGCCAAACTCTTCCACGATCAGTTCGGCAGTATCGCCATCGATTAGATCGTTAATCTTGTGCATTTGGCCTTGTTGCATGAGATATTTAATCACGTCAACGCCGCGCACTGTCATACGGTTGGCCAATTCTTGAATGGTCACTGTTTCTGGAATGGTCACTTCGCGCACAATTTTTTCACGAGGCGTTTGCGGGCCGGCTGCTTTTGTTTTTTCGCGCTCACGTTTGCGCTTTAAAGAAGCCAGTGAGCGTTCGCGTTGATCTTCGTTTAACGCGTTGGTGATGGTCAAGCGCCCTTTAACACGCCCTTCACCGCGCCGAGAGCCGCGATCCACTTTTGTTTTTTTGGCTTTGGCTTCTTTTAGCTCAGCGCTGGTATCTACTTCACGTGGTTTGGCAACGCGTTTGGCTCCTGTTACCTCAGCTTTGGCGGCAGCCGCTTCTAAATCGGAAGGGTTAACCGGTGCATCTGGTTGGGTCGGTTTTTTAGCTTTGGTTGTTTTTGCCGGTTTCTTTTGGCTTTCAGTGGCTTTTTCTTCAGCCTTTTTCTTACTTGCCTCTTCTTCTTCTTTGCGTTTTTGTTCTAGCTTCGCCTTGGCTTCCAGAGCTTGTGTTTCGCGCTGTTGGGCTGCTTCTTGGGCAAGGCGATTTTCTTCGTCAGCACGCCCTTTGGCTTCTTCTAATGCTTTTAGACGGGCCGCTTGTTCTTGATTGGAAAGAGCCCCTGGTGCGGCATTGCTTTTGCCTTCATCTTTTGCTTTTTTAGCTGTTGGGGCTGCTTTGGCATCACCAGGCTTGTTGATTGTGCGTTTTCTTTTCTTTTCAACCACAACAGACTTTGAGCGGCCACCGCTAACATTTTGGCGGACATGGCCTGCCTCGACAGTTCGCTTCAGCTTTAAAGTGCCGCGACCTGAGCCTTGAGAAGATTTGCTGCCTGTTTCTTTTGTTTCGCTCATAGAACCCAATTGTTTCTTAAAGATTAGATTTGTTTTAGCGTTTCATTTTTAATTGCGCTTTCGTATGCTCACCAGCATCCGCGCTATTCCCAAAACCAGTATCCACTTTTGGGTGAAACGCTCTTTTTTCCTGAAGCGTTTCATTGATCCCAAAACCGGCGTCCACTTTTGGGTGAAACGCTCTAATCCTCATCTTACTACTTTATCATTTTTAACTTCATTTGCTAGCTGCATCATAAATGGTTTCCCTTAAAATTTGTGATGCATCTATTCATTCAAATTATTTTAAGCGCTTTATAAACTATATGATCGATGTTTCAACATCGCTTTTATAGCTGCGTCTGCTGCCCCGCCTTGTTTTAATCCTGCATGTATGACATTTGCAGCCCCAAAAGCCAAACTCAATTCTTGCGTTTTAAAGCTGTTAAACGGCTTTTCATCTATAATTGGTGCCAAAATGCTTTTTTGTTCCAAATTTGTTCGAAACTTATGGTCTAATTTGTTCGATTCAGCCTGACTAGCATTATCTGCATGTAAAAGGGCAATTATAGTCTCTTTTTCAAGCGCTGCCATGAGTTTTGTATATCCATTAACCACTTGGCCAGCTTTTTTTGCCATTTTTAGGCGCCCTAATGCTGCTTCTTTCAGCACGTTTTGTACCAGTTGTCCAAGTTCAGGCGGCACATTTACTGATTTTGCAAAGCCACGATGAAACAATTTACGCTTAACAGCTTCTTTAACTTTTGCCTGCTCAGCACTGACCCAAACACCGCGCCCTGGTAATTTGGCTTTGATATCGGGAATAACTGTATCATCAGGGTCTAAAACATAACGTATCAGATCTGTTTTGGCTAAACTTTGGCCGGTTACAATGCAACGGCGTTGTTGAGTTTGGCTCTCCTTTGTTTTTGTCATGTATTTGTTTTATCTTTTTTTAGATGCTCACCCTTTACTCAGCTTGAGACTTTTCTGAAGCCTCTCCCTCAGACGGCTGAGAGGAAACATCTGAGAAAACCGCCTCAGCTTCTTCTAAAGCTGTGGGTTCAGCTTCACTTGCTGCTTCTTGCTCACTGTCTTGCTCGGCTTCTTTTTCTGGCTCTTCATCTTTTTTCAAGTCTTCTTCACTGATCCAGCCAGCTTTCACACGGGCGAGCATGATCATGTCTTCAGCTTGGTGTTTGCGAATGTTGAATTGATTTAAGAATCCTTCAAAACGAACCACTTCACCATCTTTACGCTCTGTCCATCCGATCAAGTCATCCGTTGCGCATTCTGCTAAGTTTTCAACGGTTTTGACATCGTTTTCACCGAGCACAACAAGCATTTCATAATTTAAGCCTTCAACTTCTTTTAGATCCTCTGCAATGCCCAATTCTTGGCAACGTTTTTCAAGCTCTGCCTGGCGGCGTTCTAGATGTTCACGTGCGCGGGTTTGAATTTCTTCTGCGGTATCTTCGTCAAACCCTTCGATTGAAGAGATCTCTGAGGGGTCAACAAAGGCCACCTCGTTGACAGGGCTGAAGCCTTCTGAGGCCAAAAGCTGGGCGATGAATTCGTCTACGTCCAAACTTTCCATAAATTTGGTTGTGCGCTCGGCAAATTCTTTTTGGCGTTTTTCTGATTCTTCATTTTCGGTCAGAATATCAATTTCCCAACCGGTCAATTGTGAGGCCAGGCGCACATTTTGTCCACGTCGGCCAATGGCCAAGCTTAGCTGATCATCTGGTACCACCACTTCGATCCGTTCAACATCTTCATCGAGCACGACCTTTAGCACCTCAGCAGGCGCTAGCGCATTCACAATAAAGGTGGCCGCATCATGAGACCATGGAATGATATCAATTTTTTCGCCCTGCAGCTCATTGACAACCGCTTGTACGCGGGCACCGCGCATGCCAACACAGGCACCGACCGGATCAATAGAGCTGTCTTGGCTGATCACAGCGATTTTGGCGCGGCTGCCAGGGTCGCGTGCGACAGATTTAATGGTGACAATGCCATCATAAATCTCTGGCACTTCTTGGGAAAAGAGTTTGGCCATAAATTCAGGACGGGTGCGGCTGAGGAAAATTTGCGGCCCGCGCTGTTCGCGGCGGACGTCATAAATAAAAGCGCGCACTCTATCGCCATAGCGGAAATTTTCGCGCGGCAAGCTTTCATCGCGGCGAATGATGGCTTCTGCGCGGCCTAAATCGACAATAATATTGCCATACTCAATGCGTTTGACCGATCCGTTGGCCACTTCCCCTATGCGGCTTTTATACTCATCGAATTGGCGTTCGCGTTCGGCATCGCGCACTTTTTGCACAATCACTTGCTTGGCGTTTTGAGCGGCAACACGGCCAAAATCTAGTGGGGGTAGTTCTTCGTCCAGCACATCGCCGAGCTCGGCATCCTTTTTAATGCGTTTGGCAGTTTTCAGGGTGATTTGTGTGGCTTCGTTGCTCACCTCTTCAACCACTTCAAGCAAACGGGACAGTTTGATCTCACCAGTACCGGGATCAATTTTGGCCTGGATTTCATTTTCACTGCCATAGCGAGACTTGGCCGCTTTTTGCACAGCATCTTCCATCGCTTCAATAACAACGTTGCGGTCAATTGACTTTTCGCGTGCAACGGCTTCTGCAATTTGCAAAAGCTCCAACCGGTTGGCGCTTACACCTTTGGTTACCATGTCTTTCTCCGTTTACTTTCAATCTTGGGGCATTTCGTGTTTTTGGATTCCAACCAAACCCCTAGAGTTTTATTTTGGCGCGTTATTTAGCAATTCATCGTTTAATACTAACTTCGCGCTGGCAATTAATCCCTTATTTAAACCGATGGTGAGGGCTGCTTCGTCCTTGCTCTCGGGCAATTGTAAGAGCACCTCTTCATTTTCATAGCCTGCTATGCGGCCTTTAAACCTTTTGCGACCTTCGATTAATTGTTTGACCTCTATTTTTGCCTCATAGCCTTCCCAATCGATAAAATCTTGCGGGCGCACCAGGGGGCGGTCAATTCCAGGTGAGGATACTTCTAAATGGTATTCTCCTGGAATGGGGTCATGGCTATCAAGAAAAGGAGACAGCTCTTTTGAAAGCACTTCACAATCCTCAATACCAAATAGCCCCTCTTTCTTGTCTGCCATGATTTGCACTGTGGTGCCGTCTCGGTTGGAAACGATAATACGCACCAAACGGTAGCCCAAATCTTCGATTAAAGGCTCTATGAGCGATGCAATGTCCCCTGCCAGCGCAGATTCTGTAATAAAGCGCTTATCAAGATCTTTGTTCGCCATTGCCTTTTGTGGCCTTTTCTCATCCATCATAACAAAAAGAGCGGGCCCGGGGGACCCACTCATCACGAGATATGATCAAATTTTCTAACTGATCATGAGTTAAGCTGAATATAGGGACGGTTCTCTCAGAATGCAAGTTGTTTTTGTTTAGACACTCAAAAGGCCATGGGAAAGGCCTTAAGTCTGATGGTTAGATTCTTTTTATTTTTAGATAAGTCGGGGTACGCCCCTCGCGGATTGCCTTTTGTTCATAACGAGTGCCGGGCCATCCTGTTGGCGGGGTGCGCCAATCTTGGGCCGATTTTGGTTGCCAAGAAAAGTTTGGGCTTTGCTGGAGTGCCAAAAGGGACGTTCGAATGTAATCGCCAATATCTGATGCGATGAGTAAATCTGCTCCCGGCTTCATCACTTTGGCAAGCAAGTCAAGGCTTTGCGAGGTTACAAAGCGGCGTTTGCGGTGGCGTTTTTTGGGCCATGGATCGGGGTATAAAATATAGACCCGGTCAAGACTGGCAGGGGGAAGCCACTTTAAAATATGGCGGGCATCATGGTCGTAAAGGTGCACATTGTTCAAGTTTTGCTCTTTTATGGCAACCAGCATTTTGGCAATGCCATTTAAAAAAGGCTCGCAACCAATAAAGGTAACATCGGGGTGTTTTGCCGCCATGGCGCTTAAATGTTCGCCACCGCCAAAGCCGATTTCCAACCAAAGGGGATTGGTTTTATACCAGCTTGCAGTTGGATCAAAAGGTTCTCCAGGGCTGAGCTTTAAACTCGGTAAAAGCGTGTCGACCAGATTTTGTTGGCGTGGGCTGAGCTTTTTGCTTTTTTGCCGGCCAAACAATGTGGGGGTTTTTGTTGGATCTTCGGGCACCTGAACCCCGTTTTCAAACCATCAAGGTTTTAAAAGGCGCGCTGTTTAAGTCAGCGCGCTTTTTATGTTCTCTATTAAATCTGTTTTTTCCCAGGAAAAACCACCATCTGCATCTGGCGTGCGGCCAAAATGCCCATAGGCGGCTGTGCGTTCAAAAATTGGCTTTGTTAATCCTAAATGCTCACGAATGCCGCGCGGGCTTAAGTCCATAACTTCTTGTAGGGCATGTTCTAATTTGTCTTCTTCCACCTGGCCGGTGCCGTGCAAGTCAACATATATGGACAATGGTTTTGAAACGCCAA
>JANQQH010000008.1 GCA_028285025.1 Hyphomicrobiaceae bacterium
GGTCCAGAGCTGATTGGCTTTGTGCTCATTGGGTTTGAGCCGGGCGATCATGAACCGGAGCTTGGTTATATGTTGGTAGAGCGGGCTCAAGGGTTTGGCTATGCGAGGGAAGCGGCGCTCTTAGTGAAACAGTTTGCGTTTGAGGAATTGGGGTTTCCCACTCTTGTTAGTACGATTGACCCTGAGAATATCGCTTCGATTAAACTGGCGGAAGGCTTAAGTGGGGTGCGCGATAAGGAAGCTGAAGAAGCGCATGGGAATAAGGTTGTGGTGTATCGATATTCGGGGACTGATTCATAACTTGGCGTTTTTTCTTTATTGTTTTGGCTCGTTATTCTTCATCTTGGAAAATATCTTCCACCTGTTTACCGAACAAACGTGCGATCCGGAATGCAAGTGGTAATGAGGGATCATATTTTCCGTTTTCAATTGCATTGACGGAATTTCTCGATACGTTCAGTTTTTCTGCAAGATCTGCCTGGGTCCAGCGGTGCTCAGCGCGTAAAACGCGAATCTTATTCTTCATTTTTTGCCATCTCTTATGTTGTTTTACCGTTTTGATACCCACCAGATCGTATGGCTAATAATTAATACAATGCATAAAATGATAATGGTAAATGAGACGCCCAGACCGAAGCCAGCTACGGCAGACGATAATGGGCTTAACGCTGCAAAATTTGTGATTACGTTCTGAAGGGCTGGCGAAGTGATCATCAACATCACAAGTGCGAGAGAAAGAGGAACACCAACTCCACTGGCTAACGCAAGGGCATATGTTAGGCTTGCTGATTGAAGCTCATCTCTTCCTCTAAAAATTGAAATAAAAATCCATGCCGACCACATGACACATAATGCCGCGAAGATGGCTTTTGCAATAAATGGTGGTTTAAACACAAACAAATACGTGAGGCCAAGGCAAATGATGATAGAGGCCACTATCGCAGATTGTGTTGAGGTGGGTGTTAATAAAATTTTTTTCAACATGAACATGCCCCTTTTCAAAATGAATACTTTGCTTATCTAAATGACAAGTTACCTTTTCATTCATAATCAAATATATCAAGAGCTCTTTTATCTTTTTAGAGCTGAAGGATTAGGGGAACGAAAGGTTGGAAGGTGATCTTGGTTGATTGTGAAAATTCGTGGTTTGATCTTGTGAACATGGTGGCTTTTGGTTTTGCGGGGCAAGCCTGAGACCTGATTGGCTTTGTACTTCATAGGGTTTGAGTTGGAGACTCATGAATTAAGAGTTTGTCTACATGTTGATCGCACAGGCTTAGGGGTTGGGCGATGCACGGGAAGCTGCGTTAAGAGTGAAACGGTTTGTGTTCGATTGGTTGGGATTTAGAATCCTTATTAAATATATGCTAGCTTGAAATTGTTTATGATAGGCTTAAACCTGATTTATTTTTGAAGTGATTTAAATCAATGGGAGGAAAATAATAGAATGAAAATAATCTTATATTTATTGATTTTTCTTTTGCTTACCACGTCAAAAGTTTTTGCAAATCAAAATCAGACTCATAGGGAGATGGTGGAGACTTTGAAGGCCTATGCTGTTTATAAAATGGGACAGTATAAGGAAGCTTTTCAAGCGTGGATGGCGCTGGCCAAAAAGGGAAATGCGCAAGGCATTTTGAATGTCGCCAACATGTATCAGGCTGGTGAAGGCGTTCCGGTTGATTTTAAAAAGGCTGTTGAGTGGTATGCAAAGGGTGAGCAGCTTGGTGACCCTCATTGCATTTTTAACCTTGCTCTGGCCTATAAAAATGGCAAGGGTGTTGCCGCTGATAGGACAAAAGCCCTTTCACTGTTTGAGAAGGCCGCAGAAAGTGGCTCTGTTGATTCTATGAATGTTATGGCAAATCATGCTTTGAACAAAAAAGATCAGACACTTGCCATAAAATGGTTAAGGCGTGCTGCTGACAATGGTGATAGTAGCGCAAAACAGAAATTGGATGATTTATTAGAGATTAATAATATCAAAGTTTCCTTTTCGCCTTCTACGCGCTTGAAGCTAATTAACTTTCTTAACGAGAAAACGGCTGCTGCCAACTCACGAGATGCTGTTCTGCTCACCAGAGCGCTTAACGATATGAGTGCCATTTTTGTTCGATTGCCAGGGCAATCCACATACCAAAAATTCAGTAAAAAAGCTTATCAAGATCTTTGGTATGCGACGTTTCGTGAGTCTGAAAGGTATCGTTTTTTAAGAACAAATTATGAATTGGAAAGCACTGGTAAATCCGGTCACTATATTATTAAGAGTGAAATAGACGAGTTCCTTTATAAGGATAACCAACCTCAAAAACTGGAATTGATAGAGATTACTGAATTGACTTTAAACGATGGTTTCCTAGAGACCATGTCTTTGAAGTTGGATGTGCTGAAGTCGAATAAGTAAATAAGTTGTGCGCGATAGGGAAGCTGAAGACGTGCATTGCAAGTGGGTTGTGGTGTATCGGTATTGGGCAGTTAATGTGATAATGGTGTTTTATGATGGCTGGTTTGTGTCATTAGGGTAGGCTAACTTTAAAGCTAATCGTTGTGTTGTGGCGCCATTGACTGGTACGGTATTTTATGTCTGGTTAAGAGCTGAGTATCTTTCCAATGCTTAAAAAACTCCACCGATAAAATTATTGTTATTCTGATCGATGAGTTAATACTCTCCAATTTTAACTTAAATAATAGAAAATTAACTATATGTGCGTGTAGTATCTTTGGATGCCCGTCTAGCGGGTGGTATCGGGGTAGTGGTAATGTCAATTCAATACAAAATTTTTATACCAATCGTTTTCACTTTGCTTTTTGGGCTCTGCTTTGGTGGGCTTGTAGCTTGGCAGGGATATAGAGAACACAGCCATACTGAAACTCTCGTTGGTAAGGCATTTAAGGCGATAGTTCTGAGTGAAGACCTTGTTTTGGCCTTTGAGAAAACACAAAAGGTACTTGACCAGGTGCTTGCGAAGAATTCTTCGATGTCAGTTGAAAAAGTGAGGGTGTCATTTAATAAAGCTGCTGGTCCCTTAGGAGTTACAATTGATCAGTTGAATAAGGTTGCTTTGTCAGATGAAATGAAAGTTGTCACAAAAGAACTCTCAAATATTTATTCAAATTGGTTGCTAGATTCGTTTGTTGTGCTTGGTATTCGAGAGTCATCTTCTGTTCCGACATCAGAAAAAATGCGAACTTACCTAAAAAATATTTCACTTAATATTGATAAATTGAAAAATTTAGCGGCTAAGGATTCGCAAGCGCTTATTGCCCAAAATGGAGAAGTGATGAGGGTGCACTTTAAAGTCGAACTCTTAATCGCAATGTTAATTGGATTGGTTGGTATTGGAGCGGCATTTATTTTATCTCGAGGTCTCAGTCGTCCGTTGGTGGATCTTGTTTTGTCGGCGGAGAAGCTCGCTGGAGGAGATGTGACGGTTGATTTTGTTCAACAGAACAGAGTCGATGAAATTGGAGCAGTGGCCAAGGCCATTGCTGGTTTTCGGGATGGGGTTGTACAAAATGCGAGATTGGAAGAAGAAGCGAAGCAAGATAGACAACGAAGAGAAGAGCGGCAGGCAACAGTACTTAAAATAATCCAAGTGTTTAATGAACAATCTGCGAACCTGCTCCATTCTGTAGAAGAAAAAATGTCAAAAATGGAAAATTTTGCGACTGAACTTTCAGAGATGTCAGCAAAAGCATCGGTTAACGCGGTAGGTGCTGCAGAAGCTTCTGAAAATGCACAAAACGATGTCAAATTTGTTGCGAGCGCGACGGAGCAGCTTTCCTCTTCTATTGCAGAGATTACCAATAAAATTTCAGAAACATCCGATTTAGTGTCTGATTCATCAGATAATGCCACTACCACGAACGAAAAAGTAACTGGGCTTTCTGATGCAGCAAACCGAATTGACGATGTGATTGTTTTAATTCAGGAGATTGCGGAACAAACTAACCTGCTTGCATTAAATGCCACCATTGAGGCGGCGCGAGCGGGGGAATCTGGGAAAGGCTTTGCGGTCGTTGCAGCAGAAGTTAAAGAACTTGCGGTTCAAACCGCAAAAGCAACGGCAGGCATTTCAGAACAAATCGAAGATATACAAAATTCAACTGATGGTGCGGTTAAATCAATTCATGTAATCACAGATTCAATTGAGCAGATTAACAGTTTTACAACCTCGATTTCCAACACTATGCAAAACCAGAGAACAGCAACGGAAGAAATTAGAAACAGCACTGTAAGAGCCTCAGATGGTGCTGTGCTTGCACAGAATAATGTGGAGCGTGTCCGCACATCTATCCAAGAGACCGCAAATGCAGCAATCGAAGTAAAATCGATCGCTCAAGAAGCGACAAGTGAGATGCATGAAATGAAGGCTGCCGTTGAGTGTTTCTTGCGCGATGTGCAAGCGGCATAAGCTAATTACGGTTTTCATGAGTGAAAGCAATACAAACGATAATTTCAATCATGTCCATTGAATCAAAAGTTAATTCTGCGTCTTGGCTTTTTTGTAAGAAGCTCAACGCCTAAGAGCGGATTACTTGTTTCATCATTATCAGGAATTATACCGTGATGTATGGGAGGTGTATTTATGGCACTATTCCTAGATATGAAATGTTTACAGAAAACGATTTGAAATATATCTGCACCAGAGTGGGTGTTTTGCAAGTTTCTCCTAAGTGCCAAAACCCGAAAATTATGCTGGTTGATTAGAGCCCCCCTTTTCCACGACTTCCCATCAAAAAGATTGTAAAACATTCTTTCCCTCATTTCACGGAGCACGGTTTAATGGCATAGTTGGTTCTTACTTAAACTGGGAGCTTTTTCATGCGTGTTTTTCTTGTTGATGGGTCGAGTTATATTTTTCGAGCGTACCATGCGATACGTTTTGATCCTAGATCTGATGGTACACCTGTCAATGCAGTGTATGGTTTTTGCCAGATGTTGTGGAAGCTGTTGCAAGACAGCATTGAGGCGGGTGAGCCGACCCATTTTGCTGTTATCTTTGATGCGGCGCGTAAAACTTTTCGCTCAGAGATTTATCCTGAGTACAAAGCCCATCGCCCACCTGCGCCGGAAGATTTGGTGCCGCAATTTCCACTTATTCGTCAGGCCGTTACCGCTTTTGGATTGCCGGCCATTGAGCAAGATGGATTTGAAGCTGATGACATCATTGCTTCTTATGTGCGCCAAACGTTAAAGGCAGGCGGGGAAGCGGTGATCGTTTCTTCTGACAAGGATTTGATGCAGCTGATTGAGCCTGGTGTGGTGATGTTTGACACCATGAAGAATAAGGTGATTGGGCCTGATCAAGTGATGGACAAATTTGGCGTGGGGCCTGAGCGGGTGGTGGATGTGCAGGCTCTGGCTGGCGATAGTTCTGACAATGTGCCGGGTGTGCCGGGCATTGGGGTGAAAACGGCGGCGCTGTTAATTAATGAATTTGGGGATCTTGAGCAATTGCTTGCCGGCGCTGAGACAATAAAACAAAAAAAGCGCCGGGAGAATTTAATTGAATTTGCAGATCAAGCACGGGTGAGCCGAGAGCTTGTGTTGTTGCGTGATGATGTGGATGATTTGGCCTCGCTTGAGGATTTAACTTTAAAGCCCTCACCGGAAAAAGAGATTTTGGAGTTTTTAGGTGAGATGGAGTTTGCCAAGCTGTCTGAGCGGGTGGCGGCAAGCTTTGGCGTGGCGGCGCCGAAAAAGAAAGCGGTTTCTAAATCAGCGCAAACTTTAGCAGCTGGGGTTAAGGGGGCAAAAGGTGCACCCGAAGATGTAAGCAGTGTAGAGGCTGTTGCCACCAGAGTGATGGAAGAGATGCGGGCTTTGCCGTTTGAGGCGGATAAGTATAGCCAAGTGACGAGCTTGGAAGATTTGCAAGGGTGGATTGAGGCGGCAAAGGAGGCGGGCTTTGTGGCGGTTGATACTGAGACCACAGGGCTGGATGCGATGGCGGTGGATCTTGTAGGTGTTTCTCTTTGCATTGAGCCGGGCAAAGCGTGTTACATTCCTTTGCAGCACAGGCCCAGTGAAGGGCTGGACTTGTTGGGTGGGGAGGACATAAACCAATTGCCGCTAGACGAAGTGCTGGGGGCGCTAAAGCCTTTGCTGGAAGATCCGAGCGTTCTTAAAATTGGGCAGAATTTGAAATATGATCTGGTGGTGCTGGCGCGCTATGGCGTTCAGGTTGCCCCGCTCGATGATACGATGTTGATGTCTTATGTGTTGGATAGTGGCAATCATGGTCATGGGATGGATGAGCTTTCAGCCCATTATTTTGGGCATGAACCGATTTCAATTAAGACGTTGCTTGGCTCTGGTAAATCGCAAATCACCTTTGATTTGGTACCGATTGACGAGGCAACAAAATATGCGGCAGAAGATGCAGACATTACGTTGCGGTTATGGCGGGTTCTTAAGCCATGGTTGGTTCACGCCAAGCGGCTAACGGTTTATGAAACCTTGGAGCGTGCGCTTGTGCCAGTGTTGGCGGCAATGGAAATGGCGGGTGTTCAGGTGGAGCGCTCAAAACTGGCCCAGCTTTCGCTTTCCTTTGCGGAGCAATTACAAAACTTAGAAACTGAAATTCATAAGCTGACCAACTCAGACTTTAACATTGCCAGCCCAAAACAATTGGGTGAGGTGTTGTTTGATCAGTTGAACTACCAGGGTGGAAAAAAGACAAAAACAGGGGCCTGGGGCACAGGCGCTGGGGTGCTTGAGACGTTGGCGGTGGATGAGAACCTTTCTGAAGAAGAACGGTTGTTGCCGCGCAAGGTGTTAGAGTGGCGCCAGTTGGCCAAGCTGAAATCAACGTATACAGATGCTTTGCCGAAATTTATTAATGAGACCACTGGGCGGGTGCATACATCTTATTCGATGGCCGCAACCACAACAGGGCGGTTGGCCTCAACCGATCCGAACATTCAAAACATTCCGGTGCGCACCGCTGAAGGGCGCGAGATCAGGACGGCGTTTGTTTCAGAAAAAGGGTCAGTTTTATTGTCTGCTGATTATAGCCAAATTGAGTTGCGGATTTTGGCGCATATGGCGGACATTGATCAGTTGATCCAGGCGTTTCATGAGGGGCTGGATATTCATGCCATGACCGCCTCTGAGATGTTTGGAGTGCCGTTAAAAGAGATGGATCCGCTCACGCGCCGGCGTGCTAAGGCGATTAATTTTGGTATTATTTATGGGATCTCAGCGTTTGGCCTTGCTAACCAGTTGGGCATTTCGCGCGGTGAGGCGAGCGATTATATTAAAACTTACTTTAAGCGGTTTCCTGGGATTAAAGATTATATGGAAGCCATGAAGACTCAAGTGCAGATGGATGGGTATGTGGAGACGTTGTTTGGGCGCCGGGTGCATTACCCACAAGCTAACTCCAGCAATCGCCAGCAAAAGGCGTTTGTGGAGCGGGCCGCAATTAATGCGCCGATTCAAGGAACAGCGGCTGATATTATCCGCCGGGCGATGGTGCGGATTAATCCAGCTTTGCACGGTGCTTGTTTAAGCGCGAAAATGTTATTGCAAGTGCATGATGAATTGATCTTTGAGGTGCCTAAAGCGCAGAGTAAAAAAACAGCTGAGGTTGTGTGCGATGTGATGGAACGGGCTGTGTTGCCTGTGGTGAAGTTAAAGGTTCCTTTAAAAGTTGATGCGCAGAGCGCTCTTAACTGGGATGAAGCGCATTAGACTGTTTTTTCTTGTGTTGATGATCGTAAGTGCGCGATGGCAGACTTAAAGATCAAATATAACCCGCCCAGCAATCGATCAAATTAGATTTAAAAGCTTAAATTTTGGTTTTGATATAGAAACTAAATTTACTTTTAATTTAGCGTTTTCAATGCTGAAAATTTTATCTCATCTCTTTAGACGCTGTTAAGTATTTGTTTTGTTTTTCTCATTATGTGTATTAGGGCAGGTTTGTTAGATATTAGCGGGTGGTTTGTTCGTCTGAATTGTGGTTTTCATTATGCAAAATACAGCATTATTTAGCTTTTGAGCAATGAATATGCTGTTTTGTGCTTATAAATATTTTTTGCTTTGTGAAGATTTGAAAATTTATTTTGAGGATTGAGGTCAAAATGAACATTTTTAAGCATGGTTTTTTTGATGGTTTGAAAATTCAAAAAAAAATATTTTCAGGTTTTGGTATTGTATTGGTGTTGCTGACAATCATTTCTGCGTTTGCTTCATATCAGCTTTATTCTGCCTCTGAGAGTTTTAAGCGCTATATCGCCATTGCACTTCAAACTAATCAGGCTGGCAGAGTGCAGGCTAATTTGCTTGAAGCACGGTTAGCGGTGAGAAATTATCTTATTTCTTATACTCCTGAGAGTTTGAAGTCTTCCCAAGAGCGCTTGGAAAAAACACTATTGCTCAATAAGGATCTTTTAAAATTAGTTCATGAAGATCATAAAATTGGGACAATTAAAAATTTAGAAGAGAGCCTAAATAATTATAACCAACATTTTAAACAGGTTGTTGAGTGGCAAGAAAAGCGCGATGACTTGATGACGAATACTATCAATATAAATGGTCCCAAGATCGAGAAGATTTTGAATTCTGTCATTGAAACTGCTGAAATGGGAGGGAACATCAATTTTATTTCAGGTGTTTCTGATGCTCAGCGATATATGTTATTGATGCGGCTTTACTTGGTTAAATATCTTGCCCTTAACCATAAGCCGTCTATTAAGCGTTCTGTTAAGGAAGGTGGTAACTTTTTACAAGAACTTGGTGCCCTTGAAATGCAAGCGCCTGATGGTGAGACGAAAGCTAGGCTGCAAGAGATCATAAAACTTGCAAAAGCTTATATTTCCGCCATGAAAAAAGTAAATAAGCTGATTTCTCAGCAAGACACGGTTATTTCTGGTGAGTTGGATCGTATTGGGCCTTTTGTTGGCGGTGCTCTTGAAGATTTGAATTTGGGTATCAATAAAGAGCAAAATACGTTAGGGCCTGTTGCCACAGCAAGTATGGAATTTGCTATGCAAGTTACGGTTATGCTTGTTTGTATCGCCTTGGTGTTAGGGCTGCTGGCCGCTTGGTGGATTGGCCGCAAGATTTCACAACCTGTTGTGCAGTTAACTGATACCATGAGCCAGTTAGCTTCAGGGGATAAATCTGTAGATGTTTCCTTTGTTGAGAATACAGATGAGATTGGTAAAATGGCTGGCGCTGTGTTGGTGTTTAAGGACAATATGATTAAGGCCGATGAGTTGGCTCAAAAAGAAACCGAGGCGGCCAAAGTGCAGCTTAACAGAAGTCAGGTGCTTGAGGATCTTACCTCCAAATTTGATTCCGATGTTTCCCAATTGCTGGGTGAAGTGATCACCAATGTTGATCAAATGGATGGAACGGCAAATTCGATGTTGCAGATTGCGGAAGATACCAGCAAGCGCGCCTCTTCTGTGTCGTCGACCTCGCAAGAGGCTTGTCAAAATGTGCAAACGGTTGCAGCGGCTGCTGAAGAACTTTCCGCGTCTATCTCAGAGATTAGCCGGCAGGTTAGTGATTCTTCTGTAATTGCAGGCAGGGCGGTGGAGCAAGCAAGCAAAACCGATTCTCAAGTTCAGCAACTGTCATTAGCGGCTCAGAAAATTGGTGATGTGATCGGCCTTATTTCTGAGATTGCAGAACAAACCAATTTGTTGGCGTTAAACGCAACAATTGAGGCGGCCAGAGCGGGGGAAACAGGTAAAGGGTTTGCTGTGGTGGCTTCTGAAGTAAAAGAGTTGGCTAGCCAAACCTCTAAGGCGACTGAGGAAATTAGTGAGCAGATCACACAAATCCAAACAGAGACAGACGATGCTGTTAAGTCTATTGAGATGATTACCCACACGATTGGAGAAATCAGTGAGATTTCTTCAGCGATTGCTAGCGCGGTTGAGGAGCAGTCAAGTGCAACGAACGAGATCTCTGTGAATGTTCAAAAGGCTGCAACTGGAACACAAGATGTGACTGAGAATATTGATGTTGTTTCTAATTCTGCGGTTGAGACAGGTGATTCAGCTGACAAGGTAAAGGGTGTTGCTCAAGAAGTTTCATCCAAGACTGATAATTTGAAATCTCTGATTGAGCATTTCCTAACAGATGTGAAGGCGGCCTAAGGCTGACCTTTGCGCGGCAGATTTTTTAAAGGGATGTAGGCAAAGTATATTCCTGGCTTTCTTTTTGTTTATGGTTTAGTTGTCAGATTGCTTGAAGTCTGATTTGCTCAAAATGTTGATGAGTTTTATGTCTATGGCCGCAAAAGCTTCACGTGCGCCTTCTTCGCGGTCAAGGATGGTGATGGTGTGCTCCACTTTTGCCCCTTCCTCTCTTACCGCTTGAATGGCTTTAATGGCCGAGCCGCCGGTGGTGGTAACATCTTCTAGAATTACAATTGATTTGTCTTTTAAGGTTTGGCCTTTGGGGAGACCTTCTATGAGGCTTTTGGTGCCATGATCCTTGGCCTTTTTGCGAATGATGAAGGCGTTAATCGGCGTGCTTCTAATATGAGATAAGGGGGCAACGGCTGAGGCTATGGGAATGGCGCCAAGCTCTAATCCGCCAATTGCATCAAATTGCAGGCCGATTTTTTCAATTTCATCAAGGATTAAATTGGCGATTAAATAAGCGCCTTCCGGGTCCAGCATGGTTGGCTTCATATTGAAATAGTGGCGTGACCGTTTGCCAGAGGCAAGGGTAAACTCGTCTCCAAATTGGTAGCTTTTTGTTGTGATGATTTCTTGCAGGCGGTTTCGCATGTCTTGGTTTGAAGGCATTATATTTTGTTCTCAGTCGTTTATTGATTGTGCCA
>JANQQH010000017.1 GCA_028285025.1 Hyphomicrobiaceae bacterium
GAATGTGTCTTTAAAACCTGGCAACCGCTATTTTCTTGTCCGCCAGTCTGTAAAGGCCAGTGCTGTGAGCTATGTTATTCAACAAAAAGATCTGTCAAAAATTGGCGGCAAAGCAAAACTTGAAAAAGTTGCCAATGGTGCGGCGAACTTAACGATTCGCAACAATGATGGGAGTTTAAAATTAGATCAGCAATTTCAGCCACGCATCACCGTTTGCACAAAGTCAGCAGAAATCACCGGCCCACTAGGCAAAAAACTTGCAGCAAACCAGTAAGGGGTTATAGCGTTTCACCCAAAAGTGGCTGCCGGTTTTGGGATCAATGAAACGCTTCAGAAAAAGATCGTTTCACCCAAAAGTGGCTGCCGGTTTTGGGATCAATGAAACGCTTCAGAAAAAGATCGTTTCACCCAAAAGTGGCTGCCGGTTTTAGGATAGCAAAGTATGGTAAATCTTTAAACAATCAATATCTGAAGGTTAGCAAATTGAAAGCGAAACATTGATCTTTTGTAGCATGGCCACCAAATCATCCGTTTCAAAATGAATGTATTCAGGCACCTGTTCCCAGCTTAACCGTTCTTTCTGGCTGGGATGATCGTCATAGCCAGAATAAACCAGAACCGTGGCCATACCCATCTCATGCGGCATGCGCAAATTAGGGTGCAAATCTTCAAACATCACAGCTTGTAACGGGTTAACATTATAATGCTTTAAAAAACGTTCATAAGCTTGCAAGTGGGGCTTGGGCACAAAGTCGGCAGCAGCAATATCAAAAATACCATCAAAGGCATCCAGAACACCCAAGGCTTCTGCCACTTGTTCACCGTGGAAAAAAGAACCATTGGTAAAAATAAATTTACGTCCTGGCAGTTTATCAAGCTCAGCTTTCAAAGCCGGCAACTGCGGCAGAACCGAATGGTCGATATCATGCACATAATCCAGATACGTATGAGGGTCTAGTCTGTGCTCCTGCATCAACCCATTTAATGTGGTGCCATAGCGGTAATAATAATCTTTTTGGACCCGGCGCGCCTTTGCCAAGTCAACATCAAGAAAGTCAGCAATAAATGAACCCATTTTCTGATCAATTTGAGCAAATAAATTACACTCTGCCGGGTAGAGCGTATTATCAAGATCAAAAACCCAGTTTTTTATTGCCTTGTTTGCAAAGCGGTCCATATTTATCTCTTAATTATTGTGCCAAATGTTCAGCGATCCGAGTCATAATTTGAGTGCAAGCAACAAGTTCATTTTCATGAATAAATTCATTAGGTTTATGAGCCTGATCGATATTGCCAGGTCCACAAATAACACTAGGCACCCCCCCCAATTCAAACAGCCCCGCCTCTGTCCCATATGAAACTGCATAAGATGAGTTTTGCTGCGCCAGTCTCAACCCAAGTTCAATGGCAAAAGGGTGTGCATTAAGGCCAGGCACTTCCCCTTTGTTCACAGTTTTGATATGACAATTTTCTGAAATTTCACACATTGCGGGTAATAAGCTTCGATTTGCAAACGCCATCATTTCATCAGCAATATCAACACCATTAAAAGAAGGCAGGGCTCTCACTTCCCAAGCAAAGCGGCACTCTTTGGCAACAATATTGCGCGCCGTGCCGCCAGTAATCGTTCCAACATGGATAGTAGAATAAGGCGGGTCAAAGCGCGGTTCATCTTGGCCAGAAGCTAACTCCTTCTGT
>JANQQH010000033.1 GCA_028285025.1 Hyphomicrobiaceae bacterium
AAAATGAGCCAAGATTATTTTGGCACCATCAACAACATCCATCATTCGTTTCTGCCCGGCTTTAAAGGGGCCAAGCCTTATCACCGCGCCCATGAAAGAGGGGTGAAATTAATCGGCGCAACAGCCCATTATGTAACCTCAGATTTGGATGAGGGACCAATCATTGAACAAGAAACAGAACGCGTCACGCACGCTATGAGTGCCAAAGATTTAATTGCCGCCGGTCGAGATATTGAGCGCAGAGTGCTATCTCGCGCTGTGAAATATCATGCAGAGCACAAAGTATTCATAAATGAAGCAAAAACAGTGGTGTTCACTTAAAAATGAATAGGTCCAGAGCCTAGGTTTGTGACAATAGACACACAAGGATAGTAATATTTGGGGTAAATAGCTCCCGACTATCAACAATCTGGCCTAAATGCATAGGAAGATCGGTTGAAACTTGGTATTGAACCAAAATAGATTGATATCGGACTAAGGGGTTTAAACAAAAGGGGCCCTTTTAAATTCGGGAGACGATAATGAAAATGAAATGGAACAAATTAGTTCTGGCAATAACGACGTTTTTATACATGCTTATTCCTTCAGCATCTGCGCAGGCACAATCCCCATCAATTGACCAGCAAATTGATAATGCCATCGCCCCTTTCTCAAATTTTATCGCCAGCATCGTCTTTTATTCCGTGAGCGTGACTGATGAGTTAAAAGTGCCAATCGTGGTGATTTGGTTGATCATTGCAGCGATTTTCTGCACGCTTTATTTTACGCTAATCCAAGTGCGTGGGTTTGCACATGCCATTGATTTGGTGCGCGGCAAATATGCCAATCCAAACGATCCAGGGCAAATCAGTCACTTCCAAGCTTTGGCCACCGCTCTATCTGGCACAGTTGGATTAGGTAACATTGCCGGTGTAGCCGTGGCTGTCTCGCTAGGCGGAGCAGGGGCCACATTTTGGATGATCATGGCCGGCCTACTCGGAATGGCGACAAAGTTTTGCGAGTGCACCCTTGGTGTTCGCTATCGCCAAATAGATGAAAACGGCCGGGTGTCTGGCGGTCCGATGTATTATTTATCAAAAGGGCTAGCAGAAAAAGGATTAGGGGGAATTGGTAAAGTTCTGGCTGTTATATTCGCTTTTCTTTGTATTGGCGGCGCGCTGGGCGCGGGCAATATGTTCCAAGCCAACCAATCCTTCCATCAGGTTTTAAATGTAACAGGTGGTCAAGATAGCGCCCTTTATGGGTTTGCATGGGGTTATGGTTTGATTATGGCTGTGCTCGTGGCCGCTGTGATCATTGGCGGCATTAAATCCATTGCCC
>JANQQH010000043.1 GCA_028285025.1 Hyphomicrobiaceae bacterium
CTACCAAATCGGAATCGTAAATTTAAATGAGCTTGAAGCCTTATGTTCAATCTCTACAAAATTTTTTAATTAAAAGAGCAATGTGGGTGGGACTGTTCGGCTTTATCATAGGATTTGTATCGTTTCTTTATTTTTCACCTGATCAAATAGGCCTGCAACCAACCAAACCCCATTTCATAAAGGTAAAGAAAAAACCAATGAAGGTGCGCCCTTTACGTTTTGCCGACATTACCCATTGGCAACGAGATGACCATCTGGCAGCCTACAAAGCCTTTCAAAAAAGTTGCGCTTATTTTCTAGAAACAAAACAGGTCCGTAGATCAAACCTGAAACGTGCGCAAGTTTGCCGCCGGGCACTGAATGCAAATGTCACGCATAAATTTGCTGCCAAAAAATTCTTTGAGCAAAACTTTAGGCCCTACCGGGTGCTAACCAGCAGCTCTTTGCTAACCGGCTATTATGAACCAGAGCTTGAAGGGTCACGGGAAAAAACCAAAGACTTCACTATACCTGTTTATCGCCGTCCAGATGATTTGGTCTCACTGATTAATGACCGTGACCGCGCAGCCAAAAACCATCAGCTCACCTTTATGCGCAAAGTGGGCAACAAGCTTGAAGCGTTTCCAACCAGGCAAGCAATAGAAAACGGCGCGCTTGAAGGCCAAGGCCTAGATCTTTTATATTTAAAAGATCAGGTGGATGCCTTCTTCATGCACATTCAAGGCTCTGCCCGCATAAGACTGCAAGATGGCAGCACCATTCGCATTGGCTATAACGGCAAAAACGGCCACCCCTACCGCTCCATCGGCAAACATTTACAATCAGCTTATAAATTCAAAGGCAAGCAGTTGGCGCTAGAAGCGGTCAAACAATGGCTGCGAGACAATAAAGCAGAAGGCCAAAAAGTGATGTGGCATAACAAGTCATACATCTTCTTTCGCCAACTGGATGATATGCAAGGTAAAGACGGACCCATCGGCGCTGAAGGTGTTAACCTCACCACCCGCCGCAGCCTGGCCGTTGATGGCAGCTATCATCAATTAGGCCTGCCCATATGGCTTGATGTCCCCAGCATGAGTCATCATGGCAAAAGAGGGTTTCATCATCTCATGATTGGCCAAGACGTTGGCTCTGCCATTAAAGGCCCAGCGCGCGGCGATATTTTTTGGGGGTCTGGAGACGCAGCAGGCCTTGTTGCCGGTGGCACCAAACACAAGGGCCGCTTTACTATTTTGTTACCCAGATAACAGCACGTGCGCAGAGTGCCTTAACTTCCATGGTAAGATTTTTGCATTTTTTAATGGCTTGTCAGCGCGGTTGCTGGTGGGCATCCAAAGCGCCATTAAAGAATCTCACTTGCGCTCCGAGTCCTTGACAAGCCTTAAAAAAATGCCAAAGTCTAACCATGGAAGTTAAGGCACGGGCTAAGACACTTAATACTTATGTCAGACAAAGATAAACATCCCACTCTATCCAAAGAGGACATGGCGCTTTGGGAAAAAGTGCAGAACTCAGTAGACGAGAAAAAACCTATAAAAAAACAAGAGCAGGAAGCAACAAGGACGCCGTCTCCTTCAAGTCAAGAATTTGCTGATATGCTTGATAACCCTCAAGCCTCAAAATCTGTAAAGAAATCTGAGCCCCCACCCTCAACAAAAGTTCTCTCACCAACTGCCAAAAAACCAGCCGCACCAAAGATAGAAACGTTTAACCATCAAGAAGCGCGCAGCATTTCTTCGGGCAAACAAACCATAGAAGGCATGATAGACTTGCACGGCTACACCCAACACCAAGCTGAAGGGTCCTTGCGCAGCTTTCTCAAACGTGCCCAGGCAGATGGCAAACGCTTTGTGTTGGTCATCACTGGCAAAGGCCAAAAACGTAACCATGAACAACGCGCCTTTGAACTAGGCGCCCCAGAGCCCGGTGTGCTCAAGCGCCAAGTCCCTGTTTGGTTGGATGATATGGCCGAAATTGTGCTGAGTTATACAACCGCCCATAAAAAACATGGCGGCCAAGGCGCACTTTATGTCAGATTGCGAAAACCAAAGTAACACAACCTGTTGGCTAAATATTAACGATTTTGAGGGCACAATAGGCTTCAAGTTAGTAACCAGAGCAAAGCTCTTTAGTTTAAGTGATGATACTACCGGTTAACGGATTTGGTCAGTCGCTGCCCCTCTCTGGCGTTCCAAGAACAGACCAGAACGGGGTCTATAATCCAACTGACCGCCTGGCAACACAAACCAATATCCAAGAAACCACCGAGCAACACCTTGCCCAGGCCACCTCTCCTATTGTCGAAATCAACCTAACCGAAAACAACACCAAACGCCCAGTCTCCCAAGAAAAGCCGCTCGAAAAAACAAAACAAAACGCACCCCTTGAACAATCAGAAGAGTCTTCAAACCCGCAAGAACTAACTGAGGAAGAAGAACAACAAGTCAGAGAGCTTAAAAAACGCGACGCTGAGGTCAAAGCCCATGAACAAGCCCACGCCGCTGTTGGTGGCTCTTATGCCAGCGCGCCGTCTTATGAATACACCACCGGCCCAGACAACAAACAATACGCCGTCGGCGGTGAAGTTAAAATAGATTCAAGCCCTGTGGCCAACAACCCGGAAGCCACCATCCGCAAAATGGACATCGTCATCCGCGCTGCCTTAGCCCCAGCCGAGCCCTCTTCCCAAGACAAACAAGTCGCCGCCCAAGCCGCCCAAACAAGAGCCCAGGCGCAAGCTGAATTGGCAAAACAAAAAGCTGGCGAGCTAATAGGAGAAGGTGAGAAGGCGGACAACTCATCGCTAACTGGTCAAGAGCAAGAAAACGAACTGGCCACCTCTCAAGAAATCATACGCGCTATTAGTGCTTATGAAACGTCCAATCAATTGTTTAGGGCTGGGGGGTAAGAAAAATAGAAACCTATAAGCAAAAACGCGTTCTGAAAAGTCAGAAATAGTTCGATGAACCGAAATCAAAATAACAAATTTCTTATTTGATTCACTTTGACTAAAGTATTTATATTCAAGACATTAAGTATCAAAGAAAGCATTATAAAATGAGTAATTTCATAAGCAAGCTTTTGGTCCTAATCTTCACTATAGGACTTATTTCGACGCAGGCTTTTGGCCAAGATCTTTCAAATTTTTTAAAACAAGCTAAAGCAGGTGATAAACTGGCACAATATAATGTTTGCGTTGCTTATCTGAATGGTATCGATACAACTAAAAATCCTAAGAAAGCAGCATCTTGGTGTAAAAAATCAGCTTAACAAGGTTTTGCAAGAGCACAAGCACAATAACCGCTTCAAGAAAACTTCGAAAAACAACACCCATCGGTATAGCTGAAGACAAAAAACGTAGGCCGAACGGCCGTCAGCACGTAGCGCTGCCCCACAAGATCAGCCTGAGCGGAGCCTTAGCGAGCACAGATAAGCTGATCGCAAAAAAAGCAGGGCGACCGCTTTAGCGCGGTTGCTGGTGGGCATCCAAAGTGCCACTAAAAAACCATAGCCCGTGAGACAAACTAGAGAATAAACTTCGACAAATCAGAGTTCTTGGCCAAATCACCAATGTTTTTCTCAACAAAGGCGGCGTCAATTTTGATCCTCTCACCGTCCATGTCAGAAGCCTCAAGGCTGATCTCATCCAATACCCGCTCCATCACCGTCATCAACCGGCGCGCGCCAATGTTTTCAACATTGGCATTGACCGCCACAGCAATATCCGCCAGCGCATCAATCGCATCATCGGTAAACTCAAGCGTGACCCCTTCAGTGGCCATCAAAGCGGTGTATTGATTGATCAAGCTTGCCTTCGGCTCTGTCAAAATGCGCTTAAAGTCATTGCGCTCCAGCGCGCGCAGCTCCACACGAATGGGCAACCGGCCTTGCAGTTCTGGTAACAGGTCAGACGGCTTGGCCACATGAAACGCCCCAGAGGCAATAAACAAAATATGGTCAGATTTTACCGGACCGTATTTAGTGGAAACGGTAGTGCCTTCAATCAAAGGCAACAAATCACGCTGCACCCCTTCCCGGCTCACATCGCCGCCGCGCTCGGAGCGCGCACAGATCTTGTCAATCTCATCAAGAAAAACAATGCCATCGTTTTCCACCAAAGTGATTGCCTCTTGCACAATCACATCATCATCAATCAGCTTGTCAGATTCTTCAGCAATCAAAAGCTCATAACTATCGCGCACAGAAGTGCGCCGGGTTTTCATCTGGCCAGGAAAGCCTTTACCAAACATCTCAGAAATGTTGATCATGCCCACCTGAGCACCTGGCATGCCAGGGATTTCAAAACTTGGCATGCCGCCAGCGGTGTCTTGCACCTGCACATCAATCTCTTTTTCATCCAGTTCCCCGTCGCGCAATTTGCGCCGGAAACTGTCGCGCGTCTCAGGTTTGGCGTCCTCGCCCACAAGTGCATCTAAAACGCGCTCTTCAGCGTTTACATGGGCTTTGGCCTGCACCTCTTTGCGTTTTTCAGCCCGCACAAG
>JANQQH010000044.1 GCA_028285025.1 Hyphomicrobiaceae bacterium
TAACGCCCCAGTCCCGCACCAAGCCCATGACATCTTAGAGTTCGAGACATTTCAAGAGCCTGTCTCAAACACGCCTGAAAAGCGTTATTTGGAAATGGTGGACAAAGCAAAAGACTATATTACCGCCGGTGATATTTTTCAGGTGGTGTTAAGCCAGCGCTTTTCTGCCCCCTTTGATTTGCCCCCCTTTGCCCTATACCGTGCTTTGCGCCGCACCAACCCCTCACCCTTTTTATATTATCTGAATTTTGACGGTTTTAGCGTGATAGGCTCAAGCCCAGAAATTTTAGTACGCGCGCGTGAAGGCAAAATCACCATTCGCCCCATTGCTGGCACACGCCCCCGCGGCAGCACCGCTCAAGAAGACGAAGCTTTGGCACAAGATTTATTAGCCGACAAAAAAGAATGCGCAGAACATTTAATGCTCTTAGATTTAGGCCGCAATGACGTGGGCCGCGTGGCCAAGCTTGGCAGCGTTGAGGTAACCGACCAATTCTTTTTAGAATATTACAGCCATGTGATGCACATTGTCTCCAATGTGGAAGGCGAGCTTGACCCCAAATTCGATGAAATCAACGCGCTTATGGCTGGCTTTCCAGCCGGGACGGTTTCTGGCGCCCCCAAAGTGCGGGCCATGGAAATCATTGATGAATTAGAAACAGCCAAACGCGGCATTTATGCTGGCTGTGTTGGTTATTTTTCCGCCAATGGCGATATGGATTCATGCATTGTTTTGCGCACAGCCATTGTCAAAGACGGAATAATGTATGTGCAAGCTGGTGCTGGCATTGTGGCAGATTCAAACCCGAAAAGTGAAATGATGGAATGTGTAAACAAAGCCAAAGCTCTGTTTAGTGCCCGAAGCGAAGCCGTGCGCTTTGCAAAAACCAAAACCAATTTATAATCGTTCGAACAAAGAAGAGATTTTGATGAAAGACCTTTTTATTCTACGCCATGCAAAATCAAGTTGGTCCGATCCGTTTTTAGATGATTTTGAACGCCCACTGAACAAGCGCGGCAAACAGGCATGCGTAGATATAGGACAATGGTTAAATAAGCAAAACATCACCCCTGAGCTCGTCTTATGTTCACCAGCAAAGCGCGCGAAAGATACCTGGAAACGGGTGAAAAAAGAACAAATCACTTATGGCAAAAAGAAGTTTGTGAGCTCACTTTATCTTGCCAGCCCGTCTGAGCTTTTAAATCTGATCAAAAAAATTCCGGCAAAAGTCTCCTCACTCATGTTAATTGGTCATAACCCTGGCATGCACGAACTGATACTACAGCTGGTCAACACCAAAGCTTTAAATTCTGAACAAACCCAAGACTTACAACACATCATCAATAAATTCCCGACCACCGGGTTTGCGCAAATACAATTTAACGTCCAAAATTGGGTAGATGTTGCACCGCTTACAGGAAAGCTTTATCGTATGATGTTACCCTCTCTTTTAGCCACACAAGGTGAACAGCCATTATGATTTTACTCATAGATAATTATGATAGTTTTACCTATAACCTGGTTCACTACATTGGTGAGTTGGGGGTTCAAAGTGATGTGGTGCGCAATGACCAAATATCAGTTGCTCAAGTCATAAAAAAGAACCCACAAGCCATTGTCTTATCCCCTGGTCCTTGCACCCCCAATGAGGCGGGCATTTGTTTGGAATTGGTAAGCCAATGTGCCGGTAAAATCCCCATATTTGGCGTTTGTTTAGGGCTACAAACCATTGGCCAGGCTTTTGGCGGCAAGGTGATAAATGCACCGCTGCTCATGCATGGCAAAACCTCGCCGATTCATCATGAAGACAAAGGCGTGTTTGCCGGCCTGCCCTCCCCTTTTACAGCCACACGCTATCACTCGTTGATTGTTGAAAAAAACAGCTTACCAGATTGTTTGGAAATCACCGCTTGGAGTGAAGATGATCTCATCATGGGGCTACAACATAAGGACCATCTGATCAGCGCAGTTCAGTTTCATCCAGAAAGCATTGCCTCTGATTGGGGCCACCACATTTTGGCAAACTTTCTAAAACAGGCAGGGCTTGATGTAAACGAAAACCTGCTAACACAAAAATCAAAAGAATCCCCGGTTACAGCTTAAAAAACAGCTTGAGTTTCAGCTTAAATCAAAACACGAAAAACAGGACGCGGCATGGCAACTATTCAAGATTACATTCGGCTAATCAGTGAAGGACAAACCTTAAGCCAACCCGAAGCCACAGAGGCTTTTGAAATTTTGATGAGCGGCCAGGCAGAACCAGCCCAAATCGGTGGGTTCTTAATGGCCCTGCGCATGCGCGGTGAAACGGTCGACGAAATCACCGGCGCGGCCACAGTCATGCGGGCAAAAGCTGTTGGCGTGCAAGCTCCTGAAGGGGCAATTGACAATTGCGGCACCGGGGGTGATGCCAGTGGAACCTATAACATTTCCACTGCCTGCGCCTTTGTTGTAGCCGGTGCCGGCGTACCTGTGGCCAAACATGGCAACAAATCAGTCTCATCCAAGTCCGGCTCGGCTGATGTGCTCAGCGCGCTTGGTGTGAATTTAGATGTAACCCCGCAAACCGTGGCCCGCTCCATTGAACACGCTGGTATTGGTTTTATGTTCGCCCCGGCCCATCATGCGGCCATGAAACATGTGGGACCAGCCAGGGTGGCTTTGGGTGTGCGCACCATCTTTAACATATTGGGCCCGCTCGCCAACCCGGCTGGGACAAAACGGCAAGTCATCGGTGTCTTTTCAAAAGATTGGCTGGAACCTTTAGCGCAAGTTCTAAACAAATTGGGAACGCAAAAAGTTTGGATTGTTCACGGCTCTGACGGTTTGGATGAGCTAACAACAACCGGCCAGACCTTTGTTTGCGCCCTTGATGAGGGCCAAATTTCTCATTTTTCTGTGAACCCACAAGATGTAGGATTACCCTTAGCGACCCCAGATATGTTAAAAGGGGGCGATGCTGCCCAAAATGCACAAGCCATAAAACATGTGCTAGAAGGTGAACAAGGCGCGTTTAGAGATATTGTTTTGCTAAATGCTGGCGCCTGTTTGGTTGTCAGTGGCAGAACCGGAGATTTACAAGAAGGCGTTCAGCTGGCTGCTCAGTCAATTGACCAAGGCAAGGCCAATGAGGCACTTGCCAAATTAATGGCTGTAACCAACAACCAAGCTTAAAAAGCGAATACTGATTTTGATTTAAGGAACCGCACATGCAAAATATGCTTGACCGGATTGTAATGCACAAAAGAAAGGAAGTGGAAAACGCCAAGACAAACCTTCCCCTTTCTGAAATTGAAATCCAAGCACGCATGGCCACAGCCCCGCGCGGCTTTATCAAGGCCATTAAAACCACCCAAGCTCAAGGCGAGCCTGCCCTGATTGCTGAGATTAAAAAGGCAAGCCCGTCAAAAGGCATGATCCGGGAAAATTTTGATCCAGCTAGTCTGGCCCAATCTTATGAAGCTGGCGGTGCCAGCTGTATTTCTGTTTTAACCGATGTTGCTTTTTTCCAAGGCCATCCGGTTTATCTGAAAGAAGTACGCACAGCGTCCACACTGCCTGTGTTGCGCAAAGACTTTATGATTGACACCTATCAAGTGGTCGAAGCGCGCGCCTGGGGGGCTGACTGCATTTTGGTGATTATGGCCGCTGTTGATGACAACACAGCCAAAGCCTTGACCAACATGGCTCACAAATGGGGCATGGATGTTTTGGTAGAAGTCCATGACCGCCAAGAGCTCGAGCGGGCCTTAAAACTCAATACGGTTCTGGTCGGAATTAATAACCGCAACCTGCAAACCTTTGACATTAAACTAGAAACAACAGAAGGCTTGGCCCCTTTAATCCCGCAAGATCGCATCATTGTCAGTGAAAGCGGCATTGGTGAGCATGGTGACATTGCCCGTCTTGGCAAAGTTGGTGTGCATACCTTCTTGGTCGGTGAAAGCCTCATGCGCCAAGACCATGTTGAAAATGCCACCCGGCGCTTATTGGGAAAGCAACTGGTTGCTAAAACCGCACCTGCCCCCCAAGCCCCTGTTGCACAAGAAACCAAGCAAGAAGAGCAAGCCGAAAAAAGTGAAGATGCAACCGACGACTTCCAAGCCGCAGTTGAAGAACTTGGCGCCATGATCGGCGCAGATGTAAAACCAGAAGAAACATCTGCCAAACAAGACCAACCAGCTCAAAAAGAAACCGCAAAGCCTGATGAAAAACAAGAAGACGCGCATGATGCTGCACTAGAACAAGTCGCAGCCACCATGGCTAAAGCGGCTAAAACGCTCTCTCATGTCAATGAAGCAGGCGAAGCGCATATGGTTGATGTTTCGCAAAAAGCCAACAGTCAACGCGTCGCGCTGGCTGAAGGGTTTATCCA
>JANQQH010000047.1 GCA_028285025.1 Hyphomicrobiaceae bacterium
GTTGTGCGCGGGCAAGGGCTTGTTGCAAAAGGGTTGCTTGGGTGGCCTTGTCTAGTTTGGATTTTGTTTTCAATGCATAAATTAAATTATCTTGGACGGTGCGGCGCAAAAGAATAGGTTTTTGAAACACCATAGCTTGGCGTTCTTGAACCAAATCTGGATTGGTTGTGCTCCCCCATTTTATCATGCCACTGGCAGGCTTTATTAGTCCATGAAGAAGGCGTAAGGTTAGGCTTTTGCCCGCCCCGTTTGGGCCCATAATGGCGCTAACGCCAGGCAGCTCAATTTTAAAATTCAAGCCATCAATCAGTTGGCGATTATTATGCGCATAAGTGAGCTTTTTGACCACCAGAGGAAAAAATTGCGAGCTGTTATTCTCCTTAAGCATAGGCATACCGCTCAGCTGTTTGATTAACCACATAAACCAAAGTATTGATAATCACTGAGATTAAAATCAGGATAATGCCAAGGGCCAGGGCCAAGCTTAAATAACCTTTAGAGGTCTCTAAAGCGATGGCCGTTGTCATAATGCGGGTGACATGATTGATATTGCCGCCAACAATCATCACAGCTCCCACTTCGGCAACACAGCGCCCAAAACCGGCCAGCACCACGGTTGTTAATTGATAGCGCCCATCCCACAACAAAGTTGAGGCCATGTGCACCTTTGAAACCCCTAATGATTTAAGTTGCTCTTCATATTCTTTATACATCACTTCAAGTGCCTGGCGGGTGAGGGCAGCAATAATAGGGGTAATCAGAATGGTTTGAGCAATCACCATGGCGGTGGGGGTATATAGCAGCCCCAAAACGCCTAATGGTCCAGAGTTAGACAGGATCATGTAAACAATCAAACCCACCACAACCGGTGGTAGCCCCATCAACGCATTGAGAAGAATGAGACAAAATGTGCGCCCAGGGAAACGAAAAACAGCTAAAAAAGCGCCCAAACTCAATCCTATTAAGCAAGCAATCAAAATCGCCATGCCATTGACTTGCAAGGAAAGCAATACAATTTCCAATAAATCTGCGTTTAACCCTGTAATAAGCTCAAAGGCTTTGATGAAGGCTTCATATATGCTCGCCATAAGAGATCAGTACTTTCCACTAACTGGTACGAAAACGGATCGATATTACACAGCAAGCAGAGTTTGCCACAGTGAAGCGAACAGGCAAAGGGTAAGATGGTAAAATTGTTTAATTATATCTACCTTTGGCCACAGATCAAAAAAGGAATGAAGCTGCAAAAAAAAACCGGGCCATTGCTGACCCGGTGAAGATAGACGACCTCTTAACGAATAAGAAGCTTTTCGAAGGTGTTCTGGGGAGGGAAGAAACCTTCAAGACTAATGAAGATTGGACTGCTTCGTTAATCTCTATGCTGGTAATATGGCAGCTTTGTTCAGGTGCAGCAATAGGATTTACTGCAGAGGAGGCATGCACCAGGCGCATACCTGAAATATGGATGTAATTATGCTTATAATATGATCAGAAGGGCTATTGCGACACTTTGTCGTATATTTACAAAATGCTGCACTGCAGCTAAATCTCTGTTTTAACAATAAAAAAGGCCTGTTTTAAGCTGTACAAGAAAGACAATTGCCGTTTGCCAGCTTATGTCGTATTTTAACCAAGGCTATAGTTTATGGCCCAGAATAAACAATGACATTCTTAATTTTGGGAGAGAAGTTTATGTCAGTTAGATCTTTTGTGTTTGGCGGCGTGTTATCATTAGGGGTGATTTTAAGCGCGATAGGCTCAGCCAATGCGGCTTGTGTTTCTAAATCAGCTAAAGCAACCGCGCCAACCCAATCTTCAGCCAAATGGTTTGCAATGGAAACAATGGTTCAAGCTGTAAGCTGGGGTTTATGGCCAGGCTGGGTAGCAACAGGCCAAGTGGCAGGCTATAACGTTACAAAAGAGCGCTATAAGTGCTCTCAAGGCTCTGGGGGCTATACCTGCATTAGCTGGGCAACCTTTTGCACCAAATAAAGATTATTTTTTAAAATTTTAACATTGAGACATGCCCCTTTAAAGGGGCATGTTTTTTTATGGCTGATGAGTGGTTCGCCGGTAAAGAACGGTTGGGGTGCCTTTTTCCATATTGGGAAAAGATTGAATATAATTGGTATGAACGTTGAATTTTAAGGTTTGTTTGGTCTTAGGCGGCACCCAAAACTCTGCCTCATCAATATTCAGGCTCAACACCAGCTCAAGATCAAGCGGCACCCCGCCAGTGGTTTCAAAAAAAGCCCCGGTTTCATTGGCGCGAAACAGGATCACATCGGTCACACTTGAGCGCCCGGCAATGGTAAGCGGTGTAAAAATGCGGCTGGTGTCTTTCGGGTCATTGCCAAAATAAAGATTGCGAAACGTTTTGCGTTTGCCTGTTTTTGGGTTGGTAACCGTTAAATCAAATGAAAGTACCGTCCCCCGTTTGGCACCATCATTAGAAAGCGTGACCGGAAAAGCCAAAATGTCACGAAACTCTTTACGGTAAAGATGGATAAGAGGCGGCGCATAAAGCTTGATTGTCGGTTGCTTAAGCACAGTCTCATAAAAACTATACCCTGAAAACAACAAGGCAATGAGAGAAACAACAGTGGTAATGGCCGCGCCGCTAAAGCGCGATGGTTTTTGTTTATCGCTCATTTCATCGTCTTTCTGTTGTAAAGGATCGCTTGGTGGCTCTGTTAAAGGCTCTTGGTCTGATTTGGGTGCATGATCAGTATACTCAATAACACCTTGAAGAAGATCATTAAGTCGATCTGTCGGCTGATTGCCCTTTATAGAACTCATGGATACAACGCCCCCCAATAGGCTTTAAAGACTGACTAAGATAGACCATACTGTTTCAAATGATTATGGCAAGCATAAGAGACTGTCCAAAACGTCTATTTTGCAGTTGAAATAGAAAGATATCAAAACAGACATTTTAGGACTGGTTTTTTTCGTTGCAATTCATTATATATAGTCCAATCAAATGATTGGAGATAAAACCCGATGTGTGCTGTGAACCAACATAGCTCGCTTGTTAAAAGCCTTAAATGTAACGCCGGGCCACTCAACGCCCAGGTGGCTAAGGTTTTGTCTCATCGTTCCCTTTTATGCATTCCACATGGTCTCAATGATCAACCAGCGCTGATTAGCCCTTAGGACATGATGGCAATTCTGCCGCGGTCTTGAGGGGTTTGAAAAGCGAAAGAGAATGCAAATCTTGTATTTTGTTTCATCCATAGGCATCGTGTTTTTCATAAAAGCACGGTAAAATGAGTAAATCCATGTGAGTTTGCATGGTACGATTTTTCAAGAGTGTGATCGCATTTTACAGATTTTCTTGTCGCCAATGCATATTTATTCTTGAGATAATAGGATTGAAATCGATGACTGATAAACCAGATCAGGACGCCGGAATGCGGCGCAATAGCCAAGACCAAATTGTAATTTTTGACACCACCTTGCGCGATGGGGAGCAAAGCCCAGGCGCCTCCATGACCTTGCATGAAAAACTGCAAGTTGCTGAAGTTTTGGATGACATGGGTGTTGATGTCATTGAAGCTGGATTTCCAATTGCCTCCAACGGTGATTTTGAAGCGGTTACAGAAATTGCAAAATTGGTCAAAAACGCTGTGGTGTGCGGGCTTTCGCGCGCCCAGTTTGGCGACATTGACCGAGCCGGAGACGCATTAAAACCAGCCAAAAGCTCTCGTATCCATACCTTTATTTCCACCAGCCCTTTGCATATGAAATACAAATTGCAAATGGAACCCGAAGCTGTGCTAGAGGCGGTCACAGCCAGTGTTATACGCGCACGCACCTATACTGATAATGTGGAATGGTCAGCTGAAGATGCGACACGTACCGATCATGACTTTTTATGCCGCACTGTTGAGGCGGCAATTAAAGCCGGGGCAACAACAGTAAACATTCCAGATACCGTTGGCTATACCGTGCCTGATGAATATTATGATTTGATCAAAATGCTAATCGAACGTGTGCCTGGCGCTGATGAGATTATATTGTCAACCCATTGCCATAATGATTTGGGGCTTGCAGTTGCCAATTCATTGGCCGGTGTGCGTGCTGGCGCCCGCCAGATTGAATGCACGATCAATGGCATGGGCGAGCGCGCTGGCAATGCAGCCTTAGAAGAAGTGGTGATGGGCTTTGACACGCGCAATGATGTCATGCCCTATTGGACCCAAATTGATCCCGTACACATCACCAAAGCGTCTCGCCTTGTCTCTGCCGTCTCTGGTTTTCCCGTGCAGTATAACAAAGCCATTGTTGGCCAGAATGCTTTTGCCCATGAATCGGGCATTCACCAAGATGGCATGCTTAAAAACAACCAAACCTATGAAATTATGACCCCAGAGTCGGTTGGCTTGCGCGAAAGTTCTTTGGTCATGGGCAAGCACTCAGGGCGCCATGCGTTTAAAGAGAAATTAAAAGACCTTGGTTATGAACTTGGTGACAACGCCTTCCAGGAAGCCTTCCAGCGGTTTAAAGATTTAGCGGACAAAAAAAAGCATGTGT
>JANQQH010000116.1 GCA_028285025.1 Hyphomicrobiaceae bacterium
ACCTTTTACTAATCGGCGGGCGGCAAGGGGACAGGGGTGGATTGCGCTAAGGGGTATCCTTTGGTTTTCCATTCATCTGATCCTTGGGGCAACCAAAGCAGATTATTATAGCCCCATTTTGCAGCTCTCCTGACCGCGTTCCAGGCCATCCAACAATCAGCTGTGCAATAAATAATGAGAGGCTTGGTTTTATCATTGTTTGTGATGCGGGCTAGGTTTGAGCGGTAATAGTTTTCCATTTCTTTTGATAAAGTGCCGGTGCCCACATCGGCTAGCCATACACTTCCTGGAATGTTGCTGCGCGGTTGTGCTAAGCGCCAGAGACCATCTATCGGGTCAGGCCCGGTTCCGGTGTGGGCCATGACATCTACAAAGATAGCCGATTTGTTTTGGTAGTGAGTATGGGCCTGATCAACGGTTATGCGTTTGCCTCCCGGTACAGAGTTTGGCAATCGGGCGCGGTAGTAAGCAGTACGCAGACCGGTTTTGGGGTTAATGTGGCGATAGCGTTCGTGCCAAATTATTTTTTCTTGTTTTGAAGTTTTGGTGGTGGTGGTGTTTTTAGTTACAGAGATCCAGTTAAAGATCATCACGCAGGCAAATAAAATAATTATACCCATAAATATGATCCGGTTTTGATTTCTCATGCTATTCTCAATTTATGGGTTTATTCTTATTATTTTCTAATATTTGTCTCATTCAGTGGTGATCCAGGCAGTGGTGATCCAGGCAGTGGTGATCAAGGTAGTGGTCATTAAGGCATTCTATATTAGTCAGAGCAAGGTTCGTCGTAAATGTGTTTTTACGCTCAGCACTCACTGCTGGGGGAATTTTCAGTTGGCTTGAAGGTCTGTCCTGGAAGATGCAATCTGCAAGCCGAAACAGGTTGTGTTTAATATGATTAAATTTCGTGGTTTAGGCTGTTTTTTTTGTCTTTGTTTGTTGGTTGTGTTCTGCGGACAGACTGTCTCTTTGGAAGCGAAAGAGCCAATACGAATTGCTACTTTGAAATTTGGCACGGTTAATTGGGTGCTGGAGACGATCAAAAAGCGGAACCTAGATAAAAAACATCAGATCTCACTTAAGATTGTGCCGCTTGCCAGCTCTAATGGGGCCAAAATTGCGCTACAAGGTGGGTCTGCTGATATGGCTGTGGTTGATTGGGCCTGGGTTTCCAGGCGTAGAGCTGAGGGCGCGGATTTTACTTTGGTCCCTTACAGTTCAGCTGTTGGGCATGTGATGGTGCCGACCAATTCTTCGATTAAAAGTTTGGCTGATTTGCAAGGTAAAACCATTGGTGTGCCGGGTGGCCCTTTGGATAAAAGTTGGTTGTTTTTGCGGGCCTATGCGCAAAGGGAATTGGGCATTGATTTGGTTCAAAACGTGAAGCCGGTTTATGGAGCGCCACCGCTTTTATCGCAAAAAATGATGCGCGGTGAATTCGATGCAGTCTTAACGTTTTGGCATTATAGTGCGCGTTTAAAGGCCAATGGCTTTCGCTCTCTGCTTTCAGTTGGTGATGTTATGATCAATCTTGGTACATCTGGCCCAACTGCGGCGATTGGGTTTGCTTTTTCACAAAAGTGGGCCAGCAAGAATGAGACAAAGGTGAAGGCCTTTTTGTCTGCTATGCGCGAGGCGATTGCCCTTCTTGATAAAGACAAGGCTGTGTGGCGGGACATTCGCCCCCTCATGAAAGTGCCAGATGACAATAGTTTTTTTGTTTTAAAGAAGGCGTTTATAGATGGCATATTGCGTCGCCCTTCAATAGTGGAGCAAGCTGATGTGGCTCGACTTTATGAAGTTTTAGCGGCGCTGGGGGGAAAGAAACTGCTTGGACGGGCCCAAAAATTAAGTCCAGGCACCTTTTGGTTGACCGGAGATATATCTCAACCCGTGCCATTGGAAGAGGTTAATTAACCAATGGTGCGTTTTTATCCGCTCATCTCAGTTTTCGCCTTTTTTATCCTTTGGGCGATTGTAGCTGGTCTGGTTGATGATGTCTTGTTTCCAGGACCTGTTCATGTGGGGCAAACTTTATTTGAGGAATTGTCCAGCGGTGAAATGGTTCATCATGTTTTGATCACCTTTTGGCGCGTGGCTGCCAGTTTTGTTATTGCTATGCTGATAGGGACCGCCATTGGTTTGATGATGGGGCGCAATGCAACTGCCAATGGATTGTTTGACCCTTGGCTGGTGTTTTTTTTGAATGTGCCGGCTTTGGTGATTATTTTTTTGTGTTACATTTGGGGTGGGCTGACAGAGTTTGCAGCGATTTTAGCTGTGGTTATTAATAAGGTGCCCAATGTTGCTGTCATGCTTCGGGAAGGGGCGCGCTCTTTGAGTTTAGAGCTTGAGGAGATGGCTACTAGTTTCCGCTATAATGGTGTGCGACGTTTTCAGCATATTATCTTGCCGCAATTGCAACCCTTTATTGCCGCAGCGGGGCGTTCAGGCCTGTCTTTG
>JANQQH010000106.1 GCA_028285025.1 Hyphomicrobiaceae bacterium
CAACGATGGCAAAAAGTCACGTTATTAATTCATTACAGTTATTGAACTGATCCATACCAAAGAGTAAATTTAAGGTGAGTCTCTCAACCGTTCCTAAAGACACTCAATGAAAATGGGTTGATTTAAAATGTCACTAAATCATTGCAAAGCATCAATAAAATCTATAATAGCGCTGGTTATTTCTCTCTTGCTTGTCATAAGCATAAACGCAAAAACAACCCATGCAGAACCAAACAGAGATCTTGCCAACGTCACCTTAATCTATGATCTGTCCAACAGCATGTGGGCACAAATAAACGGCACCCCCAAAGTCAGCCTTGCGCAAGCTGGCATCGCCAAAGGCATTACTGGCTTAAACAATAAGATTAACTTTGGCTTGTTAGCCTTTGGACATAACGCAAAATCAGGTTGCAAGAATGTTGAGGAAATTTTCCCGTTTAACATCTTAAACGAAACAAAAATAAACTTAGCAATAAAACCCTTGCGCCCCCGCGGCAATGCCCCCACAGGCCAGGCCCTTTTAAACGCTGCCAACATGATCGCCGATCGATCAAGACCCTACACCATCATTCTTTTAACCGATGGACAAAGCAATTGCCCGATTGATCCATGTCAAACCGCAAGCAAATTAAAAAATTCTCTTGCCCATCTTACCATTGACGTTATTGCCCTTGGCCCTAAGGGATCACAAACTCTAAAGCCTTTAAGCTGCATCACAAAACCCTCTAATGGCACCTTCACCTATGCCAATTCGCAAAAAGAAATCAGTGCCGCCATAACAGCCAGCATTGAGCGAGCAAGAAAAAACCTAGCTCGCTATGTAACCCAAGCCAATCTCCCCAGCTCTGAAGACGACAGCCCCCAAGCTACTGAAGGTGACAAAAAAGAACAAACCACACAAAAACAAAATGACTGGGCCGGCGCCACAGAAATCATTGTCGCGCCCAAACCAAAAGAAGTCACAGGCACGCTAGAAGAAGACAAATTCGCCAAAGAAAATAAAAAAGACCGCAAAAAGACCCATGGCGGCTTAGCCCTTATGGCTCATTTGGTCGACAAAAAAGACACAGCAATAAAGTCTGGTATTATCTGGCGCATATATTCTGAAAAGCCTGACAAAACCACTGGCAAGCACAAACTGATCAGCGCGCATAAAACAGCAAGCCCAGTTATGTCGTTAAAAAAAGGGTCTTATCTCATTAACGCGGCTTATGGCCGAGCGTTCTTAACCCGCAAAATCAAAATAGAAGCCAATAAAAACACAACAGAACATTTCATCCTCAACGCAGGTGGTCTAAAAATCTCTTCCGTATTGGCCAATGGCAATCCGGTTCCTGAAAACACAGTGATATTTGATATTTTATCTGATGAACGCGATCAATATGGCAAACGCTTAAAGGTAATCGGCAATGTCCGCCCAGGCCTAGTGGTGCGTTTAAATGCTGGCATCTATCACATCGTGAGCACTTACGGAGACGCTAATGCCCAATCACGTGCAGACATCTCAGTAGAAGCAGGCAAATTAACCGAAGCCACAATTGACCACAAGGCAGCCAAAGTAACCTTCAAACTTGTTTATCAAAAAGGGGGCGAAGCCTTAGCGGACACCCAATGGAGCCTTTTGTCTCCCACAGGCAAACTCATCAAGAAAAGCGCCGGCGCCTTGCCAACCCATTATTTGGCAGAAGGAGACTATACCCTCTTGGCTGAGCGCGGCGATAAAAAATACAGCCAACACTTTTCCATCACCGCAGGCGATACAAAACAAATTGAAGTGATTATTCAGTAAGCAAAAGCTGGCATGGCTTTTGAATGCAGACCAAGGATGGACGAATCTTTCAGCCTATAAAGTTTCTCTATTCATCCGATGATTCAACAAAAGCAGACATATTCAAGACTTATTTTATTCTTCTTACTATGACCCCAAGCGGAAGAAATTATGACTTGCTAGCAAACGTCTCTTAATCACTGCCTAAGAAGACCTTACGGCTCAATAAAGTAGTAACTTTTTAGTTTTTCACTATTTTCTAGACCCATAATGATCAATGACCTAATATCAAGAAATTCGTTATTCGATGTGGATGAATATTAATGCCTAAAAATACATTGTCTTTTCTTTCAGTAATTTTTATTTTTGTCATGACAATCACGATTTCTGCTGCTGTCCCCGTCTCCGCTTCAGAAAATAAAGATAAAACGACTAAGAACAAAGCTTCGCCCTGGTCCGTGAACTGTTCAAATGATGGAAAAGGTCTAGTCTGTCAACTTACTCAAAGGATCGTTTTGAGAAAAACGAAACAATTATTAATTGCGGTGACAATAAAGAAAACTGGCGCTGAAAAATCTATGCTTGTACATCTCCCGCATGGTTTGTATTTACCGGCTGGGATCAAGTTTCAAGTTGATGAAAAGAAACATTCATCGCATCCAATTCAGACATGTGATTTAAAAGGGTGCTATGCAGGCTTGCCACTTGAAGAGGCGAAAATCAAATTACTAAAAAATGGAAAAAAATTGAATATAGTGTTCCAAAACTTGAAGAAGAAAAACGTAAAAGTTCCATTAGCACTTCATGGTTTTGACGCAGCTTATCAAAAATTATAAGTGCTTCGAAATAAAGTTTTTCATTTTAGAACTTAACACCTAATTTGACGCCGCCAGCATGGCTTTCGCTGTCTTCTGCAAAATGTCCTTCGTAATTGAATTTTAAATTTAGGCCATTCTTGCTAATTATATTTAAACCAACTTCTAGATCGGCAAATAAATCATCGAATTCTGTGCTGGTTTGAAAAGTATTTACGCCAAGAGGTGAATCACTAAATGAAGTTGTTACAGAAATATCGTTATTGTCCAGATATGTTAGTCCGGCTCTTAAATAAGGTCGGATTATCGCACCAGACGAATGTACAATCTCCGTACCAAGCTCAATGGATGGTGAGAAACTGAAATACCAATCATCAGTGTCAGCTAGAGTTAGGTTAGCAGCGCCTCCACCTGTTTCTTTTAAGCCTTCCAGCTCTATATATGTGAGCGAAGCGTCTATTATAGGGCGAAGATACAATTTTCCTATGTCAAAACTATGAGTAAAACGAGCATGGGCAGAACCAAACTGAATGTCCTGATCGCCCTCAGCAACTAAATTAAGTCCTCCAAAATTTATGAACCTTTTGGTATCAAAGTTACCAAAACCGCCTGTTAGGCCCGCTGAAAAAGTACTTGCACCAATTTGGGTCTTGAGAACTGCTCCAAATTGAGCACGGTAGCCATCAACTTTCGAGCGGGTGTCAATGTCAGTTTCTGTATCCTCATAGGAGCCAGCGAGACCTAAATACCAGCTTGGACTTATGGCGAATTGAATGCCTCCAGTAAATGATTGAACGTCTTCGTCAATAGCTATGTTGTTGGTTGTTCTATCTTGATCAAACTTTTTGGCTGATAACTTCGCCCAGTAACAAGATCCCTCTTTCAGGTGACTGTTAGTGCCCATTTCATATTGAGCACAGCTTAACATGCTGTTTGCAAAATCAAGGTTGGAGAACAAAGTTGTTGGTAGATTTGATAGATAACTTTCTGCGTGCAACTGATCGAGTGCGGCTATGATCTCAGCTTCATTTGGAAGACCATTTAAAATATTGATAAGATTTTGCAACTCTGGCGTGGCCCCGCCATTTTGAGTGATATTATCAAGATTTAAAACTGTTGCTAATTGATTTGGGGTTAATGGCCTGGTTAACAAGCTTAAAATAGCCGCAGGCTGGAAGGTGAGGTGCAACTCCTTACCAATAACTTCAAGTCCAAAATTTACAGTTGCAGTTGTCCGTCGTCAAAGATATCTGGACCTATAAGAGTTTTGTTTAAGCGAGAGTCTGGCTCATCTACTGATTGATATTAAGCAGCCTGCTTAAGGTTT
>JANQQH010000119.1 GCA_028285025.1 Hyphomicrobiaceae bacterium
TTAAAGAAAAGGCCCCAAACAAACAGGCAAGCACCAACCCCTGGCGCAATAAAAATTGCCCTGCTTGTGGGCGATGATTTACTGGTAAATCAACACGAGCTTTACTCACTGGTTGCCCTTCCCTTTTTCAATTGTATCAGAAAAACGATCCAGAACTTTGGCGATATCATCTTTTCGCACAGAGCCATTATTGCGCCGCCCACCAATAGAAGCCAAAGCCTCACCAGGGCGTAACGGCAAAGCATCAAGATCACGAAAAGAAAGAATTTGTTGTGGGGAAAGCGGGGCCAACCCAAGCTCGCGGGCAAATTGATCAATGCGGGCCGGATGGGTTAAAATGCTCCATTCAGCCTTTAACACTGCCAATTGCTGGCGCTCAACAGCAATCTGCTTGCGCAACTCAACTGCTTCACGCTGCAACCCACGCGCATCATATTTGATTTTATAAAGAACACCAGCAACGCAAAGGGTCGCCACAAACACTAAGCTTGTCAAAAAACGCAACATAACTTTATCTACTCAATCATCACACAATAACAAACGTGCAATGTACGCTAAACAACTACAATTGAAGCGGCCCTAACCCAAGCCGGTCCTCATCATACACAAGAGGCTCATGTTCAGTTCGGATCCCTGCTCTTAACACGGCAGATCGAGCCCGCGGGTTGTCCCGCACTTCTTCATCCTTAGCTTTAACACCCTTTTGGTTAATGATTTCAAAAGAAGGCGCGATGTCTTTGTTAAGATCTGGTAAATGCCTGGACCGATTTGGCACGCGCCCACTCGAGACGCGCAAAAAAGCCTTAACAATCTTGTCTTCCAAGGAATGAAATGAAACAACCACCAAGCGGCCCCCCGGCTTTAAAACCTTTGCCGCACTGTTTAACCCGCGCAGTAATTCACCTAATTCATCATTCAAATAAATCCGCAAAGCCTGGAAAGACCGGGTTGCAGGATGAATTTTATCTTTTGGTTTTTTAGGAACAACTTTTTCAATCAACTGCGCCAAATCGGACGTTTCACAAAACGCCTCTCTGGCGCGCCGCTCAACAATCGCTCTGGCAATCTGGCGTGATTTGCGCTCTTGCCCAAAACGCCACAAAATGGTGGCAATTTCTTCTTCTGCCAAACCGTTGACCAAGTCAGCCGCTGTTGGACCAGCTTGTGACATGCGCATATCCAAAGGACCGTTAAGGCGAAACGAAAAACCACGCGTCGCCTGATCAAGCTGCATAGAAGAAACCCCAATATCAAGCACCACCCCATCAACTTGGTCTACCCCCAAACGAGACAAATGCGGCCCCATCTCAGAATAACGCCCCTCAACCAACTCAAGACGGGGCCCAAATTCATGCAATAAAGGACGGGCATCCCTTATCGCATTCGGGTCTTGATCAATCCCGATAACCTTGCAATTGGCTTGTTCCAAAATGCCGCGCGAATAGCCCCCAGCACCAAAGGTGCCATCCACAAAAACGTTATCATCTTGGGGGGAAAGATGCTCTAACATCGCATCAAACAGGACAGGAATGTGGCGGTTGGTACCGCCTGCAAAGCTCATTTGCCCTTTTGCCTTGCTAACCGCCATCATTCTTGACCCTTCACTTAACACCTAACAAACTTTATTCGCTCGCCCGTCCTTTGGCTTGGCCAAGAAGGGCACGCAAATCTCTCACCTTACTGCGTGCCTCTTGTCGAGCCTGTTCAAATTGTGTCGGCTCCCAAATTTGGAATTTATCACCCAATCCCACAAAGGTTACCGCATTTATCAGCCCAACAACATCCCTTAACCGCTGAGGCAAAACAATGCGCCCATCACTATCAATTTTCAAATATTCACTTTCGCCAAACAAAGCGGTTGCCAATTGATCCTTTTCATCTGAATAGGGGGCCAAATCTTCCAACAGCCCACGAATATGTTTGACCAAACGCGGCCCACCAGCATCCAGCGCCGGTGCATCTAAGGCCGGGTGACAAAAAATCTCATCCGATTGTTCAACAGTTAAAACGGCCCGAAAACTTGCTGGAACGCTCACACGTCCCTTCGCATCAATCTTATTTGTGAAGTTGGAAACAAACTCTTCCATACAATCAAAACCTCACCAAACCAGCCTATGCCCTCAATTCATGGCAAAAACCCTGGCAATCCCCCGCAACCAGGAGCAAAAAAATGGGGGCGGCGGCGGCAATTTTTGTGGCCTCGCAAATTGCGCCAAACCAATCCCCCAACCCCACATCATCCGAACGGGTATATATGGGATACTATGGGATTTTATGGGAGTCAATGGAAATTAACGGAAAATTTAGGAGTTTAAATGGGTTTTCCACAGCCCGAACAGCTAGAAACACATGATCTTCAAACAAATTATTCAAGACAAAAAGGTAAAGAGAGACCCCAGAACGGCTAGATCAATTGACAGCCAAGCCTGTCAATGGCACAACCCACTGCGGATCAAAAAGGGAGACGCGTCAATGAGCCATAACGCGGCATCAAACTTCACAGTCACATCATGGGAAGAAAAGCCTTATGAAGGCTCAACACAAGAATTAAAGATCACCCAAGCCCTAGTCTCTAAAAACTATACCGGCGATATAAACGGTGTTGGCTCAGTGATTTATCTCATGAAGCACAAGGCCGACGGCACAGCCTCTTTCATCGGATTACAGCAAATCAATGGAAGTGTTGCCGGCCACCAGGGAAGTTTTGCCATTGAACAAAACGGCTTTTTTGATGGCAAGCAAGCCAAAGGCACCTACCAGATAAAACCAGGCTCTGGCACAGGGGATCTTTCAACCCTACAAGGAAAAGGCGAGTTTTGCGCTCCCATAGGTAAGGTTGGTACACTCACTCTAAACTATTCCCTTTAAAGAAAAAAACATATCAAATAAAAAATAACACCCTTAAGCCTTTTTGTCCGGCTCAAAAGGCACTGTTGCCTGCATAGAAGGACGAAGCCGCATATCTTGATACCACGCAGACAATCGCGGATGATGATCTCGCCATTTTAAATGCGGAAAACGAAAATCAATAAACCCTAAAGCACAAGCAATCGCAATATGGCCTATACTAAGCGGTGGCTCCATCACTCTCACAAGCTTAGCCGCAGCCCCGATCCCACGTGCCAAAACAATCTCATCACGAATGATTTTTTCTTTGATTTGCTTACCTTCTGGCCTACGTCTCTCTAACAAGGGGCGAATGCCAACCTCAATTAAATTATCCCCCAAAGCTTGCCCCTGCAAAACCAACCAGCGAGCGGCACCTGAACTAGGGATAAATTTGGGCCCTTGCATTGTGTTTTCAATATACTCAACAATCAACTGACTGTCATAAAACACCACCCCATTGTTCAACACCAAAGCAGGCACTCGGCTAAACGGATTAACGGCCACCAATTCTTCCGGGTCTTCCCACGGATTAAGCATTTCAATTTCAATATCTGGGAACCCTTTTTCAATCAAAAGAACGCGGACTTTGCGAGAAAAAGGTGACGTTGTGCTACTGATTAATTTCATACCGCTCCCCACCTGAGATGGTTAAAAAGTTTAAAAATATCCAAGAAATATAAAAGACCCATCCTCAGCCTATCCAATGATTTGCTCTAAGCTGTCAAGTTCCTTAACAAAAAACAAGAGCACATAAAAAATTCGTCAGCTGGCCTATAAGCCGGGTTCTGTATAAAAAACCATTTCTTCGCAAGAAAAAACAGCCCTTATGATGACCATTCATCTAGTTTTGATGTTACCACCAAACTCAAGCAACCAACCCGGATGATAAACGGAGAAACACGCGCGGCGCAGGAGCGCCCATTCATCCCTATTTGGTTTTGCTCCGGATGGGGTTTACCTTGGCCACATCTTTTGCAAGATGCGCGGTGCGCTCTTACCGCACCTTTTCACCCTTACCTTTTAAAAAAGGCGGTTCATTTTCTGTGGCACTTTCCCTAAGAGTGAGCAAAAACTCACCCCCGCCGGGATTTCCCCGGCATCCTGCTTCTCTGGAGCCCGGACTTTCCTCTTAAAACAACCGTTAAAAAAACAATCCCTCAAGCAGCCATCCAGCCAGCTGACAAACCAGTTGTGACAAGCGTGCCTGCAATCGTCAAGTCTTTATCTTTGCCAAGAGCAAATCAATCAAATCAGCCGTCTGACGATCAACAACACCATTAACCAGACAGGGCCGATAATGACGCTGAAAGGCCGTGACAACCAATTGTGTGCGCTCATCAAACTCACCAGTGATATCCAGCCCATACCCAATCTGACAAAGCTTTTCTTGCAAACCCTTTATCTCATCGAGATCCCTCAGCAAGAAAACGTCACCTTCATCACCCGCACCAGCCTGATCAAACCAAAGCCCCACACCTTCACTTGCCAACCGCTTCCAGTCAAAATGAGCGCCTGGATCTTGCTTGCGATGCGGCGCCACATCCGAATGACCCAATACCCTATGCGGGGTAATGTCATGACGGCGCACAATATCCTTGCAAAGCGCCACCACCGCCTTCATCTGCGCCTTGCCATAAGCTGGCACGTTTGCCAAAGCGGCCCCTTGATTTTGAATCTCAATACCAATGGAACAAGAATTAATATCACTGTGCCCTGCCCAAACCGCTTCACCAGCATGCCAAGCCCGGTACTGCTCAGCAACAAGTTGAAAAATCCGCCCCTCCCCATCGATCAGATAATGAGAAGACACCCCCGCCTCACGGCTGGTTAGAAGTTCAAGCGCATAAGCGGTGGTCGGTGTCGCAGTATAATGCAACAACAACATATCAATGGCACTCCCCTCTGCCCGTGGTCCAAAGTTAGGCGAGGGCACCCAATTTTCAGGATCTAACAAAGAGGTATCATCTGGCATGCTAAACGGGGCAGGATTGGTCAAAGGCCGCGCTCCTTTGCCACCTGGTCATAAGCCTCATTAATGGCCTTCAATCGCTCCGTGGCAATCGCTAAAAATTCCTCTGGCACCCCGCGCCCAATCAAATGGTCCGGGTGATTTTCTTTCACAAGCTGGCGGTAATGCGCTTTTAACGTCTCATCATTAACATCGCGGCCAAGACCTAAAATCTGATAAGGGTCGTGCCCCACCTCCCTGACATGGCGCGCTTGAATGGATTGAAATTCGCTTTCTGAAAACCCAAAAATAGCAGCCACTTCACGCAAATAAGACAGCTCTTGAGGATGCAAAATTTGATCGGCCTTGGCAATATGAAACAACCCATCCAACACATCTTGCAAAATCGACTTGTCATCTTTCATCAGCTTAGCCAATTGGCGCGCATAAGTGTCAAACCCGGCCACCTCTTGCTTGGCCAAATCAAACAGACGGGCAACATTTTTAACATCATCTTCTGGCACTTTAAACACTTCACGAAAGGCATAAACCTCATCGCTCACCACAACTCCATCTGCCTTGGCAAGTTTTGCCCCCAGCGCAATCACACCAACTGTGAAGGCCACCTCTTGTTCGCACGGGCGCTCCCCTTCAAGCCACTGGTCAAGAGTAAAATGTCCAGCCACCAACCCCAGCACACCGCCCAAGGGCCCGCCAATCATCAACCCAGCAGCCCCGCCAGCAAGTTTACCCCAAAGCGACATCAATTTTCCTTTCCAGTTCTGAACCTATCCGATACTGTAAACAACAAAATATCAAATAAAGATAAGACATCATATTAAAACTCAATGACAAATCAAACCAATCACAATAAAAAATGGTCATTCTTCATTGATCGCGGCGGCACATTTACTGATATTATCGCTCTCAACCCAAACGGCTCCATTAGCGCCGTCAAGCTTTTATCCCAAAACCCAGACCATTACAAAGACGCCGCCATTGAAGGCATACGTCTTAGCTTAGGGGTAAGCAAACAAGATCCCATCCCTGCAAACACCATTCACACAGTGCGCATGGGCACCACAGTGGCCACAAATGCCCTGCTAGAACACAAGGGAGAACCCACCCTTTTGCTCACCAGCCAAGGGCTCAGTGATTGCTTAGAAATCGGCACCCAAGCCCGCAAAGAGATATTCGCTCTCAATATCCAAAAACCAACCATGCTTTACACAGCAGCTGAAAGCCTCAATGAGCGCGTCGATGCAGATGGCACCCTCATCACCCCCCTTGATGTGCCCCAAGCGCACAAAATTTTAGAGCATCATTATCAAAACGGCATCCGCTCCCTGGCCATTCTTTTCATGCACAGCTA